>JANMYI010000120.1:0-12111 GCA_031381955.1 Burkholderiales bacterium | reverse complement strand
CCAGCCGGCGGCGAACATCGACCCGCGCTGCTCGGTGAAGCCCTGCTCGGTGCCGTAATACAGCGTCGGAATGCCGGGCAGGGTCATCAACAGCAGCAGCGCTTGCTTCAGCGCCGGCTCGCCCGCGCCGCGCAGGAAGCGGTCAACGTCGTGGTTGTCCACGAAGCTGGGCATCCAGTGGATGCGCGGGTGCAGCGCCATCATGCTTTGAATGCGCTGGCCCAGCACGGCACTCGGCGCGCCGCGCGCAAACACCTCATTCAGGCTGCCGTACAGCGGAAAGTTCAGCATGCCTGGCAGCACCGGGCCGGCACCGTGCATGTAGCTTTCGATCTTGCGGGCCTGCAGGTCGTCAAACGGCTTGTCGATGCCGAAGCCTTCGCCAAAGACCAGAAAGTTCTTGCGCCCGGTATTGCGTGCCGCACGCACCATGCCCGGGGCGCGCGGGTCGGCGGCGAACATGAAATCGGCCAGCGCGTCGGTGGGCATGAAGAACGCCGTGTCAAGGCGGAAGGCATCGACGCCGGCGTTCTTGATCCAGTGGCCAAAGCTTTGCCGCAGCGTGCGCCGCACCAGCGCGTGTTCGCTGTTCAGGTCGTCCAGGCCCGACATCTGGAAGTTCAGCTCCTGCTCGCGCTGCGTGTAGTCAGCCACGTCGGGCGTGAAGTGGTAGATGCCGGCCTGGCGGTGGCGCGGCAGGCGCGCATCGTTCAAGCTGAAGGGCCACTGCGTGGGCGCGCTGCGGCCGCGGTCTGGCGCATTGAGTTTGAAGCTTAAGCCCGGCTGCGTGGCCTGCCAGGGCTGGGTGTGGTGGAAGTAGTCGCCCACATGGTTGAGCACGATGTCTTGCACCAGATACATGCCGCGGCCGTGCAGGGCGCGCGACAGGCGCTGCAAGCTGGCAAGCGTGCCCAGATGGGCATCGACCTGCATGAAGTGCTCGGCCCAGTAGCCGTGGTAGCCGGTGGTCTGGCGCGTCGCGTCCCACCAGCGGTTGGCCACCGGCGGGGTGATCCACAGCGCCGTGGCGCCCAGGCCCTGGATGTAGCGCAAGCGTCGCGTCAGGCCGGCCAGGTCGCCGCCGCTGAAGTGGCTGGGGCGCTTGGGGTCGAACTCGCCTTGGCCCTGGTTGTTGTTGCGCGGGTTGCCGTCATCGAAGCGGTCGGTCATCACGAAGTAAATGACCTGGTCGCGCCAGTCGGGTGAGGCCAGGTGCAGGCGGGCGCCCGGCGCCCGGGCCGGTGCAGCGGCCGCGCCGGCAGGCAGCAGCGTGGCCAGGCCCACCAGCCAGGCCAGAACACGGCATTGCGCAGCGCGAGCCGGTGACATGAGGAGCAGCAAACCGCCTCCAAGCAGCAAATTGCGGCGCATTTTGCGCCAGCCCGATGCAACGCCGGCCTGTCGCGCAGAGCATGTAGTTGAACTACATCATCGATGGCCTTTGCGTTGACCCTCAACCCGCGCCACATCGAGTTGAGCCGTGAATTGACCCCTAATAACGTTTTTTACCCCTGTAAGTCCCTTGGAAACATTGATGCCGAGACGCAACGCCTAGGGTTTACTTGATCTTTTGCGCCATCTAGTTTTGGTACAAATAAAGTCGCAATTCTGGGCAACGGGCGCCGTGCCATTCCGCCTGTCCGCGCCGCCGATCAAACCCATTACAGCCCGCACGAGGAGACTCCCATGAACTCAACCCGCACGCAGCGGCGCGGCCCAGCGGCCGCCGGCCCGCTGTTCAAGCTCAACCCGGTGACCGCCGGGTGCATCACGGCCCTGGCGTTCAGCACGAACGTGCTGGCGCAGCAGGCGCAAACCGTCACCGTCACCGGCATCCGCGCTGCCATCGAAAGCGCCATCAGCGTCAAGAAGGGCGCGGCCAGCATCGTTGAGTCGATCAATGCAGAAGACATCGGCAAGCTGCCCGACGCCACCGTGGCCGAGTCGATCTCGCGCCTGCCCGGTGTGACCCTGCAGCGCGACGCCACGGGCCGCGGCAAGAACGTCAGCGTGCGCGGCATGTCGGCTGACTTCAACGGCGCCACCCTGAACGGCCGTGAAATGGCCTCCACGGGCGACAGCCGCGGCGTCGAGTTCGATCAATTCCCGGCTGAACTGCTGGGCAGCATCACGATTCACAAGACGCCCACCGCGGCGCTGGTGGGCCAGGGTTTGGCGTCCACCATCGACATGCGCACCATCAAGCCGCTTGACTTCCGCAAGCGCACGCTGGCGGCAAACGTGCGCACCGTGCGCACGGGCGTGGCTTCGGGCGCCGAAGAGGGCGACGGCGACCGCCAGTCGTTCTCATACATCGACCAGTTCGCCGACCGCACCATCGGCGTGGCCTTCGGCTTTGCCAAGAGCAACGAGACCGGCGCCGCGCTGAGCAATGGCGGCGGCAATGCCTGGGGGCGCTGGGAGCGTTCGCTGCTCGACGGCTCGGCCAAGGTCATCGCCCCGGCAGGTTTTGGCGAAGACGTGATCCAGAACACCCTGAAGCGCGAGGGCGCCATGGCCATGTTCCAGTTCAAGCCCAACAAGGACTTCGAAACCACGCTCGATGTGTTCAAGTCCAAGGGCAGCTTTGCCAGCAAGAAGACCGGCATCGAAGGCGCGATTTCGTGCCAGCCGACGGGCAACGACGCCGACACCTGCAACAACTTCCCCTACGACCCGCTGACCAGCATCGTGGCCGGCGCGCCCAAGACCCTGACCACCGTTGACGGCAAGGTCTTCCTTGAAGCGGGCACCGTCAATGGTGTGAAGGGCGTGTGCGCAACCACCTCGAAGCCGGCGCCGACAAGCTCGACGCCTGGGGCTGGAACACCAAGTTCAAGGCCCTGGGCTGGGACCTGAGCACCGACCTGGCGCAGTCCAAAGTCAAGCGCGAGAGCGACCGCTTCGAAACCACCGCCGGCGTGCCGGGCCGCAGCGCCGTGGGCGATGTCGGCACTGCGTCGTGGACCGGCTTCAAGCCCGGCTCGCCCATTTTCGAAAGCACGCTCAAGCTGGCCGGGGTGGACTATGCCAGCCGCAGCGCGGTGAAGCTGACTGACGTGAACGGTTGGAGCGGCGGTGAAACCTTTCCGCAGGCCGGCTACAACGCCCACCCCACGGTGACGGACAAGATCAACACCGGGCGCCTGAGCGGGCGCAAAGACTTCAGCCTGGGCCTGATCGTCGGCGCCGAGGCCGGGCTGAACTACACCGAACGCACCAAGGTGCGCATCGCACCCGAAGGCGTGCTGCGCATCCTGCCGGGCACCGACCCCTACGGCGCGGCCGCCGTGCCGGGCACGGCCACGACCCTGCTGCCCACGCTGGGCATTTCGGTGGTGTCGTTCGACCCGCGTGGCTCTGTGGGCACGATCTTCCAGCGCGTGGACAAGATCGACAAAGACATCCTGAACAAGGACTGGTCGGTGACCGAGAAGGTGACCACCGGCTACCTGAGGGGCGATATCGACGGCAAGCTGCTCGGCCTGCCGGTCAGCGGCAACGTGGGCTTGCAGCTGGTGCACACCAACCAGACTTCCAGCGGCTTCAACGTCGACGGCGCCAAGTGCAACGACGCGGTGTCGTGCGCCGCGGGCGGCGTGTACGTCATCTCCAGCGCCGGCACGAGTTATGTCGACGCCAACCCCAGCCTGAACCTGAACTTCGACCTCGGCGCAGACCAGGCACTGCGCCTGGGCCTGGCCAAGGTGATGGCGCGCCCGAGCATGAACGACATGCGTTCGAGCCTGACCTACACCATCGCCACCTCGGGCATCACGGGCTCGGCGGGCAACCCCAAGCTGGAGCCCTTCCGCGCGCTGGCGGTCGACGTTTCGTACGAAAAGTACTTCGGCAACAAGGGCTACATCAGTGCTGCGGGCTTTTACAAGAAGCTGGATTCGTACATCCTGAATTCGATCATCGGTAACTATGACTTCTCGCGCTTCCTGGCGCCTGGCTCCACGGTCAACCCGATCGGCATCCTCACCATGCCCGCCAATGGTTCGGGCGGCAACATCAGCGGCATCGAACTGGCGGTGAACGTGCCGCTCAATTTGCTGACCCCGGCGCTGAACGGCTTCGGCATCATGGCCAGCACGGCCATGAACAGCAGCAGCGTGCGCCTGCCGGTGTCGGGCTTCAAGGTGCAAGACCTCGACGGCATCGACATCCCGCTGCCGGGCTTGTCAAAGAGCGTGACCAACCTGCGCGTCTACTATGAAAACAACGGCCTGCAAGTCTCGCTGGGCGCGCGCACCCGGGCCGACTTCCTGGGCGAGATCAGCAACTTCCAGGACGAGCGCTCGCTGAGCTTCATCCGCGGCAGCACCGAGGTCGACCTGCAACTTGGCTACGAATTCCAAAGCGGCTACCTCAAGGGCCTGGGGCTGCTGTTCCAGGGCACCAACCTCACGAATGCGGTGTTTGAACGCTATCGCGACACACCGGCCAATTCACTGGGCAAAATCAAGTACGGCAAGTCGTATTTGTTCGGCCTGAACTACAAGTACTGAAACGGCCCTGGGGTTGTGGCCCCGGGGTGCGAATCGGGTGACATCAAGGGGGCTGCGGGCCCCCTTCTTCGTAGACAAACCATGAACGATCCCAACCTCCAGAGCATCGTCATCGTCGGCGGCGGCACTGCCGGTTGGATGACCGCCGCGGCCCTGGCCACCGTGCTGCGCGGGCAGGTCGGTATCACGCTGGTGGAGTCTGACGAGATCGGCACGGTGGGCGTGGGCGAAGCCACCATCCCGCTGATTCGCCGCTTCAACCAGATCGTGGGCATCGACGAGAACGACTTCTTGAAAGCCACGCAGGGCACGTTCAAGATGGGCATCGAATTCGTGAACTGGGGGCAGCTCGGCAGCCGCTACATCCACGGCTTTGGCGCCATCGGGCGCGACCTGTCCACCGTGCCGTTCCACCAGTATTGGTTGCGCCTGGCCGCCGCCGGCAAGGCGCGGCCGCTGGGCGAGTATTCGCTCAACCAGGTGGCCTGCACCCAGAACCGTTTCATGCCGCCACGCAGTGACGTGCCCGAGTCGCCGTTGGCCGACCTGGCGCATGCCTATCACTTCGACGCCGGCTTGTATGCCAAGTACTTGAGCAAGCTGGCGCAGGGCCTGGGTGTGCAGCGCATCGAAGGCAAGGTCGTTCGTGCCACGCAGCGCGAAGGCGATGGCTTTGTGCAAAGCGTGGTGCTCGAAAGCGGCCAGCAGGTGTCGGGCGAGTTGTTCATCGATTGCTCGGGCTTTCGTGGCCTGTTGATCGAAGAGACGCTGAAGACCGGCTACGAAGACTGGACGCACTGGCTGCCGTGCGACCGCGCCTGGGCCGTGCCGTGCGAGTCGGTCGCGCCGCTCACGCCCTACACCCGCTCCACCGCGCACCGTGCCGGCTGGCAATGGCGCATTCCGCTGCAACACCGCATCGGCAACGGCCATGTCTTTTGCAGCGCGCAAATGAGCGACGACGAAGCCGCGGCCGTGCTGCTCGGGCGGCTCGACGGCCAGCCGCTGGCCGCGCCGCGCCTGCTCAAGTTCACCACCGGCATGCGCCGCCAGGCCTGGAACCGCAATGTGGTGGCCGTCGGCCTTTCAAGCGGCTTCCTGGAGCCGCTTGAGTCGACCAGCATCCACCTCATCCAGGCCGCCATCATCCAGTTGATCGAGTTCTTTCCGAGCGCGGGTTTCAACCGCGTTGAGATTGACGAATACAACCGCCAGTCGCGCTTTCACTTCGAACGCATCCGCGACTTCATCATCCTGCACTACCACCTGAACCAGCGTACCGACTCACCGTTCTGGCAGCAATGCGCGGCCATGCCCGTGCCCGACGCGCTGCGCCACAAGCTCAATTTGTTCGAGCACGCCGGCCGCCTGCTGCGCGTGGACAACGAGCTGTTCGCCGAGGTGGCCTGGCTGCAGGTGATGAACGGGCAGGGGCTCAAGCCCCGGGCCCACCACCCGTTGGTGAACCTGCACACCGAGCAGGCGACTTCCGAGTACTTGCAAGGGGTGCACGACGTGGTGCTGAAGTGCGCCACCGTCATGCCCGACCACGCGGCCTACATCGCCGAGCATTGCGCGGCGGGCTCCGCCTGAGGCGCGATGGCCGCGCCAGACGCAGCCCCCAACCCGGCGCACGGCGCGGCGCACGGTGCAATGGTGCGCGTGGTGATCGTGGGCGGTGGCAGTGCGGGCTGGATGGTGGCGGCGGCGCTGGCCCAGGTCTTGCGCCAGCGCTGTTCGATCACGCTGGTGGAATCAGAAGAGATCGGCACCGTGGGCGTGGGCGAGGCCACCATCCCCATGATTCGCCTGTTCAACCAGGCCTTGCAGCTCGACGAAGACACCTTCATGCGCGCCACGCAGGCCAGCTTCAAGCTCGGCATCGAGTTCGTCAACTGGGGCGCCCTGGGCGAGCGCTACATCCACGGCTTTGGCGCCATCGGCCAGCCGCTGGGCGCGGTCGACTTTCACCAGCATTGGCTCAAGCTGTACCTGGCCGGCAAGGCGCCTGATCTGGAACGTTATTCAATCACCCGCATGGCCTGCCGCGCCGGCAAGTTCATGCGCGCTGACGCCGGCCGGCCGAATTCGCCGCTGGCGCAAATTGCCCATGCATTTCACTTCGACGCCAGCCTGTATGCGCAGACCCTCAGGCAATACAGCGAACAGCGCGGGGTGGTGCGGGTGGAAGGCAAGATCGCGCAGGTCTTGCAACGCGCGGCCGACGGCTTCATCGAAGCCGTTGTGCTTGAAAGTACCCAGCGCATCGAAGGCGACTTTTTCATCGATTGTTCCGGCTTTCGCGCGCTGTTGATCGAACAGACCCTGCACACCGGCTTTGAAGACTGGAGCCACTGGCTGCCGTGTGACCGTGCCTGGGCCGTGCCTTGCGCGCGGGGGGCTAAGTTCACGCCCTACACCCGCGCCACCGCGCTCGGCGCCGGCTGGCAGTGGCGCATTCCGCTGCAGCACCGCACGGGCAACGGCCATGTCTACAGCAGCCGCTTTGTCAGCGATGACGAAGCCGCCGCCACGCTGCTGGGCAACCTCGATGGTGTGCCGCTGGCGCCGCCGCGGCAGTTGCACTTCACGGCGGGCAAGCGTAAGAAAAACTGGCAGCGCAACGTGGTGGCCGTGGGCCTGGCCAGCGGCTTCCTGGAGCCGCTCGAATCGACCAGCATCCACCTGGTGCAGACCGCCATCGACAAGATCATCTCGTTCTTTCCAGACCGCGGCTTCAGCACGCGCGACATCGACGAGTTCAATGCGCAGATGGATTTCGAATACACCCGCATCCGCGACTTCATCATCCTGCACTACAAGCTCACGCGCCGCGGCGATTCACCGTTCTGGCGCCACTGCCGCGACATGCCCGTGCCCGACTCGTTGACCCGGCGCATGGCGCTGTATGCGCAGCATGGGCGCATCTATCGCGAAGCCAACGAGCTGTTCACGCCGGTGGCCTGGTTGCAGGTGATGCACGGCCAAGGCCTGCGCCCGGCGGGCTACCACCCGCTGACAGATGTCTACTCCGAGGACGAGACGAGTGAGTTCCTGCACAGCGTCGAGGGCGTGATCAAGCAGTGCGTCGACATCATGCCCACGCACGCAGCCTACCTGGCCCGGCATGGCGCGGCGCCGCCTGGTTGATGCGCAACCGCAGGCAGTTCCATCGCGCGCTGGGCGGTGGCGTGCTGGCCGGCCTGGCCACACCCTGGGCCCGACCCGTGCTGGCCGCCCCAGCCGCCAAACGCGAGCCCCTGGTGGTGTGGTTCACCGTCGAAGGCGCCAAGGCCATGCGTGCGCAGGCGGTGGCCTTCACCGCGGCCACCGGCGTGGAAGTGATCGTCGAAACGCCCGACGACGGCCCGGCCAAGTACCAGCAAGCATCGGCCGGCGGCAAGGGGCCGGACATCTACGTTTATGCCCACGATCGCATCGGCGAATGGATCAGCAGCGGCTTGATCCAGGCCGTCACACCCAGCCAGCGGTTATTGAACGACATCGCACCGCTGGCCTGGCAGGGCTTCAGCTCGCGCGGGCGGCTGTGGGGCTACCCGTTCGCCGTCGAGGCCGTCACGCTGATCTACAACAAGGCCCTGGTGGCCACGCCGCCCAGGACCTTCGACGACGTGTTCGCACTCGACGCGCAGTTGCAAAAGCAAGGCAAGCGCGCGCTGATCTGGGACTACACCAACACCTACTTCACCTGGCCGCTGCTGGCCGCCCACGGCGCCTATGCCTTCAAGCAGCGGCGCGACGGCAGCTATGACGCACGCGATTGCGGCGTGGCCCACCCCGGCGCACTGGTCGGCGCGCAGTTGCTTGAAAGAATGATTCGCCAAGGCCTGATGCCCGTGGGCAGCGGTTACCCAGACATGGAAGCCGCGGTGGCCCAGGGCCGCGTGGCGATGATGATCAACGGCCCCTGGGCCTGGGTGAACCTGAAGCGCGTGGGCATCGACTTCGGCGTGGCCAACATTCCCCTGGTGGCCGGAAAGACCGCGGTGCCCTATGTGGGCATCAAGGGTTTGATGATCAACCGCGCCACGCGCCAGCGTGAGCTGGCGGTGGAGTTCATCGAGAACCACTTGCTTACACCGGAAGGCCTGCGCGCCATCGACCAGGCCGAACCGATCGGTGCAGCGGCCAGCAAGAGCTACTTTGCGCAGCAGGCCAGCGACGCGCGCATTGCCGGCATCATGGCCTCGGCGCAGGGCGGCGTGCCCACGCCCAGCATTCCTGAAATGGGCCGCTTCTGGGCGGCGATGAAGACCGCGCTCACCAACCTGAGCGAAGGCCGGCAAACGGCGCAGCAGGCGCTGGCCGCGGCGCAGCGGCGGATTGTTCAACCATGACGCTGGTGTTGCCGCGGCAGGGCCTGTGGCGTGGTGGCGCCGCGCGTGGCGCGGCCGCCACCGTGGCCGTGTTGGGCGCTTTGGCGCTGGTGTTGCGCGTGCATGCCGCGGGGCAAACGCTGCTGGCCATCACCCTGTTCACCATCACGGCGCTGGCGCTGTGGACGTATACCTCGCCCCGCACCCAGGCCCTGCGCTACCTCTTCCCTGGCGTGGCCGCGGCCCTGGTGTTCGTGGTGTTCCCCATGCTCTATACCGTGGGCATCGGCTTCACCAATTACAGCTCCACCAACCTGTTGGAAGAAGAGCGCGCACGGGCGTACTTGCTGGAAGAAACCATTCCTGCCGCCGGTTCTGCGCGGGCCTTCAGCCTGCATGCTGACGGTGAGCGGTTTCGCGTGCAATTGGAAGCAGCGCCCGGGCAGCCGGCGTTGACCAGCGCGGTGCTTGCATTGAACGCCGCGGCACCCGCCAGGCAAGAGGCCACGCTGCACGAAGCCAGCGCCGCCCCCGGCCCGGCGCTGCCCTTGCGCGCCGTGGTGGATCACCTGGAAGCCCTGCGCGCGCTCACCCTGCGCGATGGTGCGGGCCAGGCCCTGAGCTTGATCAGCCTGCGCGAATTTGCCCAGGCACGGCCGCTTTACGTGGCGAGCGAAGGCGGTGCCTTAACGGATCAGGTCACTCGCGTCACCTTCAAGCCTGAGGCCACCGAAGGGTTCTTCACCAGCGCCTACGGCCAGCGCCTCACGCCCGGCTACCGCGTGGCCGTGGGTGCGCGCCACTATGTGCAAATGTTCAGCGAAAGCAAATTCCGCGAACCCTTTCTGAGCGTGTTCCTGTGGACGGTGGTGTTTGCCGCGCTGAGTGTCGCTGTCGCTGCCGCACTGGGCCTGCTGCTGGCCGTGCTGCTGAACTGGGAGCCGCTGCAGGGCAAGGGTGCGTACCGGCTGGTGCTGTTCCTGCCCTACGCCGTTCCGGGCTTCATTTCCATCCTCATCTTCAAGGGCCTGTTCAACCAGAACCTGGGCGAGATCAACCTCATCCTGCATGGC
This sequence comes from Burkholderiales bacterium, assembly GCA_031381955.1. Taxonomy (GTDB): domain Bacteria; phylum Pseudomonadota; class Gammaproteobacteria; order Burkholderiales; family Burkholderiaceae_C; genus Rubrivivax. The sequence goes on along the minus strand of JANMYI010000120.1, from coordinate 2,187 downwards.
CTGTTCGGCATTCGCCCGGCCTGGTTCTCGGACCCGCTGCTGGCCAAGCTGATGCTGCTCATCGTCAACGTCTGGCTGGGCTTCCCGTACATGATGGTGCTGTGCGCCGGGCTCATCAAGTCGATTCCGGCGGACTTGTATGAAGCCTCGGCCGTGGCGGGTGCGGGGCCGCTCACCAACTTCTGGCGCATCACCTTGCCCTTGATCCTGAAACCGCTCACGCCCTTGCTGATCAGCGCCTTCGCCTTCAACTTCAACAACTTCGTGCTCATCAGCCTGCTCACCAACGGCCGGCCCGATCAGATCGACGCCTCGCTGCCAGCGGGCACCACCGACATTTTGGTGAGCTACACCTGGCGCATCGCGTTTCAAGACTCAGGCCAGCAGTTTGGCCTGGCTGCCGCCATCTCCACCGTGATCTTCCTCATCGTGGCCGCCATCACGCTGGTGCAAATGCGCTTCACGCGCATTGCGAAATGAAACACCCCCTACGCGCTTCGCGCGCCTTGCGGCAGGCAGGCCGGAAGGCCTTCGCAGGCGAGAAACAGTCCGCAGGGACTGTTTCTCGTCCGGGCTCAGCCGCCTCAAGGGGGGCGAGCCCGCACCGAGCCAGCGCCTGCGCGCTGGCGAGTGGCTGGCGAGCGCCGGACCGCTTGCAAGCGGTTCGGCAGCGAGCGCGAGCGAGCTTGGGGGCCCACTTTCATTGGATGATGAAGTTGGAGAAGTGCACGGCCTTGACGGGCAGCACCGCGGCGACCTTCTTCTTTTTCTTCTTCTTGGGTTTGGCTTCGGCCTTGTCGGCGTCAGCTTCTTCTACCTCCTCGTCGTCCTCGACCTCAAAGCCCAGCGCGCGCGAGCTCTCCTTGCGCAGACGCTCGGCCAGCTTGGACTTGCCGTCGCGGCCCATCAGTTCGGCGGCGGTGCGGTCGGCCAGCAACATCAGGATGTTGTTGCGGATGGCCGGCATGTAGTTCTTGATCTGGTCACTGGTGAGGTTGTCCTCGACCTCCAGCGTGATACCGATCTGCGCGAAGCGGTCGGCATTGCGGTCGGCCAGGTTCACCGTGAAGGGCTCCAGCGGCACGAATACCGGCAGCGCCTTGGGATCCCTCTTCGCAGCGGCAGCCTTGTGCGACGCCGGGGCGTCGCCGCCCTCGGCCTCGGCCGCGGCCTTCTTCTTGATCATGAAAACGGCGCCACCGCCGCCGCCCAGCAGCACGATCGCCGCCACGGCGATGATGATGATGATCAGCTTCTTCTTGCCCTTGGCGGGCGGGCGTGCTTCGGCGGCGGCTGCTGCGGACATGCGGATTCCTTCAGGCGGTGCCGTGCGGCGTGCACGGCGGGTGCTTTCCGCGCGCGGCGCTCATCGGCGTGTGAAGTTCATTATTGAGAGCGGACCCCGCGCGCGATGCCGCGAAAAGGGCCCGGAACACCACCCTCCACGCCGGGCGCCCTGGTCACGGCGCCGACCGCCTTCAGGCGACCAGGTCGACCACGCCGCGGCGCATCGGTGGCTGCACCGGGGCCGGCAGGCTGTCGCCGCGCGAGCGCCCGCCGTCGCCACGGCCCGCACGGTCCGATCCGCCTGGACTTCCCTGCGGCGCCGCCTCGCGGTCCTGGCGCGGCTGCTCGAAGACGCCGCCACCCGTGAGCGTCAGGCCGGCCTCGCTGAGCTGGCTGGCCAGCTGGGGCATCGACGCTTCCAGCGCCTGCCGCGTGATTGCATGGTCGGCGCTCAGGTGCACCTGCGCGGTCTGGCCGTCGAGCTGGATCTGCACCGACACCGGGCACATCTCCATCGGGTTCAGGTGCAGTTGGGCGTGTTGGATACCGTCGCGCACGAAGGTCGTGATCTGGGTACCGAGCTGCGGCGCGAAGTCGGGGCTGCCGGGGGCCGCCGACAGGCGCGCCTGGGCGGGTGCAGCCGCGGTGGTGGCCTGGTAGGCGGTGAGGGCGTTCAGTGCGTTTGTGCCCGGCAGGGGCACGGCGTTGCCGGCGTCGGCGCTGCCGGCCGGCGTCACGCCGCGCTCGGCTTCGCGCGTGGTCGGGACCGCGGCCGTTGCCGTGTTCATTGCCGGGGTGTCGTCGCCGCGCGCCGTGACAGGCAGCACTTGGGGCGGACTAGGCTGTTGCGATGCAGCCGCGCCAACCGGCGACGGTTCAGCCAGGGAGGCCCGCGGGTCG
>JANMYI010000084.1:0-3442 GCA_031381955.1 Burkholderiales bacterium | reverse complement strand
GGCGCTGGCCGCGCTGAAGGTGGAATGGGACGGCGGGCCGGCCGCTGCCTTTGCCAGCGCTGGCGTGTATGAAACCTTAGGGCGCGCCCTCGACGCCGACGACGGCTTTGGTTACTACAAGCACGGCGATGTCGACGCCGCGCTCAAGACGGCCGCGCGCACCTTGAACGCCGAGTACCGCGCGCCCTACGTGGCGCACCAGCAAATGGAACCTAACTGCTGCACGGTGTGGGTGAAGGAAGGCGCCGCCACGGTGTGGGCACCGACCCAAGTTCCCGACCTGGCGCGCAGCGGTGTGGCCAAGCAGCTCGGCCTGAAAGAAGAAAACGTCTTGATGAATGTGATGCTTCTGGGCGGTGGTTTCGGCCGTCGGCTGGAGACTGACTTCATCGTGCAAGCCGCCGCGGTGGCGCAGGCCCTGCCTGGTACGCCGGTGCAAACCTTGTGGTCGCGCGAGCAAGACTTGAAGAACGACCTCTTCCGCCCGGCTAGTGTGTCGCGCTTCACCGCGGGCTTGGACGGCAAAGGCCAGCTCGTGGCCTGGCGCAACACCTCGGCCGGCCAGGCCGTGTTGCCGCAGGCCATGAGCCGAGCACTCGGTTTGCCCTGGGCTGGCCCCGACAAGACCAGCTCGGAAGGCGCCTTCGACCAGCCCTATGAATGGCCCGCCGCGCGCGTGGGCCATGTGATGCTGGACCTGCCCGTGCCGGTGGGTTTTTGGCGTTCGGTGGGCCATTCGCATCAAGCCTTTTTCAAAGAGTGTTTCGTCGATGAAGTGGCTGGGGCGGCCGGCGTTGACCCATTAACGTTCCGCGAAAGCTTGTTGCAGCAACCGCGCCACGCCCGCCACCTGGCGGTGCTGCGCCGGTGCGCGCAAGCCGCCGGCTGGGGCCTGCCCCTGGCCGATGCCGAAGACGGCGCGAAGAAGGCGCGCGGTCTGGCCCTGCACCAGAGCTTTGGCAGCGTGGTGGCGCAGGTGGTGGAAGCCTCACTCGCCCCGGCGGGGGCCGGCCAGCGCATTCGCGTGCACCGTGTGGTCTGCGCCATCGACTGCGGGTTGGCCGTGAACCCCTTGAACATCCAGGCGCAGATGGAAAGCGCGGTGGTGTTCGCCCTGTCGGCGGCGCTGTACGGCGAAATCCACATCGTCAATGGCCAGGTGCAGGAGAGCAATTTCCACGATGCTCCCGTGCTGCGCATGAACGAATGCCCGGCGATTGAAACGCACATCATGGCCAGCAGCGAGCCGCCCGAAGGGGTGGGCGAACCCGGCGTGCCGCCGCTGGCGCCGGCCTTGGCCAATGCGCTGTTTGCGCTCACCGGGCAACGCCTGCGCAGCCTGCCGTTGAAGGTGTGACGCCGGCATGCGCCAGTTCGATGCCGCGGCCACCGCGCAGGCCCTGCCATTTGACGCGCTGGTGCCGGCTCTGCGCCGCGCGTTCCAGCTTGGCGCACACGTGCCGCTGCGCCACAGCCATGCCATCGGCGATGCGGGCGTGAGCCTGCTCATGCCCGCGTGGCGTGAAGGCGGGCGTTATGCGGTGAAGGTGGTGAACCTGTTTCCGCGTAACACCACGCACGGCCTGCCGGCGCTGCATGCGATGGTGCTGCTGTTCAGCGCCAGCACGGGCGAGGTGCTGGCGCAGATCGACGGCGGCGAACTCACCGCGCGGCGCACGGCGGCGGCCTCGGCCTTGGCCGCGTCATACCTGGCGCGAGAGGATCCAAGCCGCCTGCTCGTGGTGGGCGCCGGCCGCGTGGCGGCGTTGCTGCCCGCGGCCTACCGCGCCGTGCGCGCGCTAACGCAGGTGCAGGTGTTTGCGCGCCGCCCTGAGGCCGCGGCGGCCCTGGTGGCGAGCTTGCGTGAGCAAGGTTTCAACGCCACGGTTTGCGCGAACTTGAACGCCGGACTGGCCGCCTGCGACATCGTGAGCTGTGCCACCCTGGCCGCCACGCCGCTGCTGCACGGCGCGGCGTTGCGGCCGGGCACGCACGTTGATCTGATCGGCGGCTTCACCCCCAGCATGCGCGAAGCCGTTGGCGAGTGCCTGGCACGCGCATGCGTCTACGTCGATACCGACGAAGCCCTGGCCAAAGCCGGCGACATCACCCTGGCCATCGCCGAAGGGGCCTTCGATGCGGCGGCCTTGCAAGGCACGCTGGAGCAACTGTGCCGCGGCGAACGCGCCGGGCGCATCACAACGCAAGAAATCACTTTGTTCAAATCAGTGGGTACGGCGCTGGAAGATCTGGCAGCGGCGGAGTTGATCGTTGACGGCGCCGCCGGCGCTGGCTGAGGCGCAAGCACTAGGCGCGCAACAAGGTTTCCAGCGCCTGTTCACGAATGCCATAAAAGCGCTTGATCTCATCAATCTGCTGCAACACCTCGTCGCGCGTCGGCACCGCACCGCCCTTCACCGCCAGGATCATCTTGTTCTTGGCCGTGTGTTCCAGCGCCACGAACTCGAACACCTGCGTGGCATAGCCCTGGGCTTGCAGCAGCAAGGCGCGCAGGCCGTCGGTCAACATCTCGGCCTCCTGGCCCAAATGAATGCCGTGCTGCAAGATGGGCCGCAAGGGGTGTGGCGCCAGCAGTTGCGGGCGGATCTGTTTGTGGCAGCAGGGCGAACACACGATCACCTGCGCACCGGCTTGCAGGCCCAGATGAATGGCCTGGTCGGTGGCGGTGTCGCAGGCATGCAGGGCGATCACCACGTCCAGCGGCTGGGGCTTGAAGGTGGCCAAGTCGCCCTGCTCGAAGTGCAGGCCTTGCAAGCCCAACTGCTGTACGGCGGCGTTGCAGAAATCAACCAGTTCGGCGCGCAGTTCCACGCCGGTCACTTGCAGCGGGCGCTGCAACAACTGGCGCAAATGGTCATGCACAGCGAAGGTGAGGTAGCCCTTGCCGCAGCCGAAGTCGGCCACGCGCACGGGCTCAGCGCTGCGCTGCGGCAAGGTCTCCAGGGCCGCCGCCAACACCTCGACAAAGCGGTTGATCTGGCGGTACTTACGCGCCATGGCAGGCACCAGCGCGCCCTGGGCATCCGCCACGCCCAGCGCGGCCAGGAAGGGCCGGTCCAGCGGCACCAGCCTGTGCTTTTCGCGGTTGTGGCCGGCCGCCGCCAACGTGCCCCCAGGCTCGGTGCTTTCACCTTTGCCACGGCGCAGCGACGCCTTGCCTTTGCGGTTGAAAGCGAGTTGCAGCTCCTGGCCCGGCGTGAACAGGTGCAGGTTGCGAAATGCCGTGCCGGCCCACCCTGCAATTTCTTGCAAGCCGCGCTCGTGCGTGGTGTTGTGCGTGTGGTCACCGGTGCCGTGACGAAAGGTGAAGCTCAACTGCGGCTCGCGCTTGACGTGCAGCGCGCGCACCAGCACGCGCTGCACGCCTTCCAGCGTGCCGCTGGGGTTGGCCAGCAGCAGGTGGCCGAAGCTGCCGCTGGCC
>JANMYI010000078.1:0-13615 GCA_031381955.1 Burkholderiales bacterium | reverse complement strand
ACCACGCCGAGCGGTGCGCACTGCTCATCCACCAGTTGCACCAAAGTTTCGGTGAGGCTGCGGTGGCGCTCATGCAGCGCGGCCATGTTCACCTCACGCCAGATGTCAGCCGCCGCGGCGAACGCGGCATTGGCCAGCACGGCGGGTGTGCCCACCTGGAAGCGTGCCATGCCGGGGGCAGGTTCGAAGTCGGGCGCGAAGTCAAAGGTGTCGGCGTGGCCCATCCAGCCTGCCAGGGCGGGCCAGGCCGCGGCTTGCCAGCGCGGGTGCACAACCATCAACGCCGGTGCGCCGGGGCCGCCGCACAAGTACTTGTAGCCGCAGCCCACGGCGAAGTCGGCATCCGCGTCGCGCAGCTTCACGGCCATGGCGCCGGCCGAGTGCGACACGTCCCACAACGCCAAGGCGTCGTGCTCGTGGGCGAGCGCGGTGAGCGCGGCCATGTCCAGCCGCTCGCCGCTGCGGTAGTCCACATGCGAGAGCGACACCACGGCCACATCGCGCGGTGCCAGCGCGGTGGCCAGTTCAGCCGCGCTGCGAACACTGCGCAACTCGGCCCGGCCGGCTTTTACCAAGGCCTGTGCGGCGTAGCGGTTTGAAGGGAAGGCATCGTCTTCGATGACGATGCTGCGCCGCGGCGCAGCCACGCTCAAGGCCAGCAGCAGCAGCTTGTGGTGGTTCAGGCTGGTGCTGTCGCACACCAGCACGTCTTCGGGTTCGGCGCCGATCACCGGCGCCAGCGCGGCGCCCAGCGCGCGCGGCTGGGCCAGCCAATCAGCCTCGTTCCAACTGCGCCGCCGCGCCACACGCCAGCCATCGTTCAACAACGCGGCCAGGCGCTGCGGCACCGCCGCCGGCATGGGGCCGATCGAGTTGGCGTCGAAGTAGAAGGTGCCCGGTGCGCCGGGCGCAAAGGCCGCTGCGGCCCCGGCCAGTGGGTGAGGCTGCGCGTCGAGCGCTTCGCAGGCCGCCAGCGTGAGCGTCACGAATCAGCCCCGGGCGCGGCTTCGAGTTGCGCGCGGATGAGGTCGATCTCCACCTCGTGCACCGCGCGCAGGCGCTGCCAGCGCTCATCGCTCATGCCCGCACTGCGCCAGGCCAGCAGGGTGACCAGGCAATGCCCGGGCTCAAAACCCAACTCGGGCCCAGGCTGCACGCGGGCCTGGATGCGCGGCACCAGAGCCGTGGCATCGCTGCCCACGCTGTAAGCCACCAGGCCCAAGGCGGCATGAACCTGCACTTGAGCCAGGCCGGGGACGCCGTCAAACAGCGAATGGCCCTGCAACAAGCCGCCCGGGCCCGGCTGCGTGTGCCACAGGCCCAGGTTCCAACGTGCCAACCCGGGCGCCTGCGACAACAGCGCGAGGGCGTCTTGCACGCTGGCGCGGCACAGGCGGCTGACGGCATGAACGTCGCTCATGGTTTGGATGCTAGTGCACCGATTCACGGCGCTGTATTGGTGTTCGCCGCCAGCCGGCGTGCCCTGGTCGGCTCGGCTTGCCCAGCGATATTCTGATTGGTAACGCTCAAATATCTAAAGGTATATGTAAGTACCAGTCGGTAGAATTCAGCCTGAAACAGCCTGCAAACCCCTTGAAAGACCGCCCATGAGCCACGCCACTTTTGCCAACACCCTGGGCCTGGTTGACCGTGTGGCCGTGGTCACCGGCGCCGGCAGCGGCATCGGCCGCGCCATCGCGCTGGCCTTCGCCGCGCACGGTGCGCGCGTGGCGGTGCTGGACCGCAACGCCGAAGGCGCGCAGGCCACCGTGGCTGAAATCGAGCGCAGCGCCAGCGGGGCCGTGGCCATCGAGTGCGACGTGAGCAGTGCAGCCAGCGTGGCCCGGGCCGCCAGCACCAGCCTGGCCGCGCTTGGCCCCTGCGATGTGTTAGTCAACAACGCCGGCATCATTCGCGCCGGCTTGCTTGAAACGTTAAGCCTGGAAGACTGGAACGCCACCCTGGCCATCAACCTCACCGGCGCCTTTTTGTGCTCGCAGGCTTTTGCGCAGCAGATGCGCCCACGCGGGGGCGGCGCGCTGGTGCACATCGCCAGCATCGCCGCCGAACACGCCACGCCGCAGGCCGGCTCGTACAGCGTGGCCAAGGCCGGCATTGCCATGCTCTCGCGCCAGCTCGCGGTGGAGTGGGGCGGCCAGGGCATACGCAGCAACGCTGTGTGCCCGGGCATGACGCGCACGCCGCTCACGCAAGCGCGCTACGACCTGCCCGGCAACACCGAACGCATGAGCGCGGCGATACCGGCGCGGCGCATCGGCCAGCCGCAAGACGTGGCCCAGGCCGTGCTCTTCCTGGCCAGCGACCTGAGTGCCTACATCACCGGCCAGGAGCTAACGGTTGACGGCGGCTTTTCGCGCATGCTGATGAGCCTGTTGCCGCGCGGAGACTACTGATGCCTTCACTACCAGCCGGCGCACCGCTCGGGGTTGTTCGCCTCGACTTGCCGCTCGACGCCACCACCTTCGACGCCGCCATCGCTGCCGCACCCGAGCTGCGCTTGAGCGTGCAGCGTGCCCAGGGTGACGACGCCGCCACGGCGCATGCCCTGGCCGCGGCGCATGTCTACCACGTGTCTTCAGCGCGCGACGACCTGCCCGCGCCCTGGTTCGTGAACGCCGCGCTGTTGCAGCGCTGCCCGCAATTGCTGGCTGTGTCGGCTTATGGCGCCGGCTACGACACGGTCGACGTGCCCGCCTGCACCGCCGCGGGCGTGGCCGTGCTCAACCAGGCCGGCAGCAATGCCGCGGCCGTGGCCGAGCACACGCTGGGGCTGATGCTGGGCCTGTGCAAGCGCATCACTGAAAGCGACCGCCGCCTGCGCAGCGGCGAGCGCTTTGCGCGCAGCGACGCCATCGGCCGCAGCCTGCACGGCCGCACGCTGGGCCTCGTGGGCATGGGCCACGCCGGCCGCCGCGTGGCCGCGCTGGCCCAAGCCTTCGGCATGACGGTGCTGGCCTGCGACCCGCTGCTCGCTGCGGCAGAGATCGAGCGCCGTGGCGCTGAACCGGTGGCGCTGGCGCAACTGCTGCAACGCGCCGATGTGGTGTCGCTGCATTGCCCGCTCGATGCCAGCACTGAAGGCTTGTTCGATGACCAGGCGTTTGCCGCGATGAAGCCCGGCGCCCTGTTCATCACCACCGCGCGCGGCGGCATTCACGATGAAGGCGCGCTGCATGCCGCCTTGGTGCGCGGCCATCTGGGCGGCGCCGGCCTGGATGTGTGGCGCGTTGAGCCACCGCCGGCCGATCACCCCTTGCTGAAGCTGCGCAACGTGATCGCCACCGCGCACAACGCCGGCGTTACCCGCGAGGCCCGGGTGGCCATGGCCAGCATGGCGGCGGCGCAGATCGTCGGCCTGGTGCGCGGTGACATGCCGCCGCGCCTGGTGAACCCGCAGGTGTGGCCACGCACGGCCAGCCGTTTGGCGCAGGCACTGCGGGCAAGCGTTTCGCCGGGCGCCTGAATCAAACAGCGGGCCGCGGCGCTTTCTGGCGCGTAGCGCTGGCATCATGAAGCTCGCGCGCTACGCCTGCAATGAGCTTTCCAAGGCTGGGCGAGCGTGGATTGTCGAGATCAAGGTGCGGGCAGATTTGCTCTGCCCACCGGCGCTTGTCCGTGCCGGAAGAGCCGGTGGACCCAATGCTTTCAGCGAGCCGTTCCCAAGCACCGACAACGGCGTCTGGCTTGAGCCTTTTCAGCGCGGCGACTTTCGCTTTTGGGAATGCCTTTTGAACGGCAACCGTGTCGGCAATAAACCAACTCTCGGTTTCTTCGATGGCCAGCCTGAACAACACCCGCGCCGGGCGGGTGGGCAGCTTCGCCAACATGCTGTTGAGTTCGGCCAAAAGCTGGTGGCACGGCGTTTTGTCGGCGTCTACGACGACGAGCACCACTGCGTCTGGCGCGCTCCTGGCATAACCGCGCAGTTTGGCGGGCAACTGATGCAGCAGTTGTCTCTTGTTCCGATCCGGCGTGGCCAATGGATTGGCTGGCAATTCCCCTTTGCCCTGATGCGGGTGGATTCGAAAGTGCTCGTTTTCAATCAACTTGAAGCGGCGCTGCAACACTTCCCGAACGGCGGGCACATCAGAGGCCCCTTCAACGAGCACTTCAAACCACGTCACAGCCCGTTGACGCCGAAGTGATTGCTGTACCAAAGGCTGCCCATGGGTATGCCTTCGTCGTACATGGCTTGAATTTCGGGGATGTCAGCGGCACGGCAAATCGTGGCGTAGCCGTCGCTGCCTTTTTCCAGTATCCAGACCTCGTCGGGTGCCAGCGCGTCGACCAAGCTGGGCGCGTGCGTTGTGACAAGCACTTGCGGCCCGCGCGGCTTCTGCGCGAATGCCTTGAACTCGGTAGCCAACAAGCTCAGCAGTTGATGGTGCAGGCCGTTCTCCGGCTCTTCGATGCCGATCAATGGCGCCGGGTCGGGGTCTTCCATCAACAACAGGTAGGTCAGGAATTTCAGCGTGCCGTCAGACATGTCTTGCTGGAAGAAGGGCTTGTCGTACCCCTGGGCGTGGAATTCCAGCAGCAACCTTCGATCCTGTGCCGTGTCCAATTTGATTTCTTCCAGCCCAGGCACCTTCAGCGCAAGGCGTTGCAGCATGGCTTTGAACTCTTTGGGCTTTTGGCGCTCGATGAATTGAAGGTAATTCGCCAGGTTTGCGCCGGTTTGGTTCAAGTGAGGGTCAGCGCCTGAAATGGGCTGGGACCGCGCCAACTGCGGCACAAAGTACGACAAATACCAGCCGCCGAGAAACGAGCGAAAGGCGCTGATACGCGGGTGGTCTGACAGCGTGCCCAATGTCGAAATTCCCAACACTTGGCGATCACTCATTTGCACCGGCGTCTTGGACGCGTCTTCTTCCTCTTCGGTGGATTCACCCGCCCACACAAAACCCCGTCCTTGCTTGAGATCCAGAAATGAATAGGCCCTGCCAACGGCCTTGAGGCCGCCACGACTTTGTTTGAGCCGCTCGCGTTTGACCCGGGGACGGCCCTGCTTGTCGATATCGATTTCGAGCGTGTAGTCGATGGTGCGAGAAGCCGGGTTCTCGCGATAGCGAATCTCGAACTTGATGGGATCCGTCGAGCCTTGCGTGCGCAAGCGCTCAAAACCACCGCGATGTGGTTTGTCACAGGCGGCCTCAACACCTTCAGTGAGGCAGTCCCCAATAAATCCGAGGGCGTCGAGCAGGCTGGACTTGCCAACTCCGTTCGCGCCGATCACGGCCATCAGCCGAGGCAACTGCTTTCCTGCCGAGTTGATCGTCTTACCTAGGGTGACGTCGCGCAACGCGCGGTAGTTCTGAATCTGTATGCCTTCGAGGATCGCCATTCCTGTCCTTCAACTTAGACCGCCTTGCCGTTGATGAGCAAAACACCGCTCGCAGCATCTCATGCCAAGACGTGACGACACATTATCCGAGCGCGCATATTTCGAGCGCGCGGTGAGCGGGAACACGCTTGTGTCTAGGCTCAGCGACGCGACAGACCGGTGGATAGACCCACCCTGGCACGCACCCGTCGCCGGCCAGTTGCGCCGCCTCTCGCGTTCAAGCACAGTCCCGCCCCTCGCAGCCAATGAACGGTACCCCATGAACACCCTGCACACCGACGTGGCCATCATCGGCGCCGGCACCGCCGGCATGTCGGCCTACCGCGCCGCGTTGGCCCACACGCATAAGGTGATGGTCATCGAAGGCGGCCCGTACGGCACCACCTGCGCGCGCGTGGGCTGCATGCCGAGCAAGCTGTTGATTGCCGCCGCTGAAGCCGCGCACACCATCAGCCATGCTGGCCGCTTTGGCGTGCATGGCGGCGCGCTGCGCGTTGACGGCGCGGCCGTGATGGCGCGCGTGCGCAGCGAACGCGACCGCTTCGTGGGCTTCGTGCTGGATGCGGTGGAACAGTGGCCGGCGGCACACCGCTTGCGCGGCCAGGCACGGTTCATTAGCGACGACACGCTTGAAGTCGATGGCCACACGCGCGTGCAGGCCGCGCGCATCATCATCGCCACCGGTTCACACCCGGTGTTGCCCGAAGCCTGGCAGCATGAACTGGGCGAGCGGCTGATCGTCAACGACGACGTATTCAATTGGGCCACGCTGCCGCGCTCGGTGGCGGTGGCCGGTGGCGGGGTGATTGCGCTGGAGCTGGCGCAGGCGCTGCACCGGCTGGGGGTGCGCGTGCGGCTTTATGGCCGCAGCGAGCGCTTGGGCCCGCTCACCGACCCGGCCTTGCAGGCGCTGACGCGTAACGTGTTTGCACGCGAATTCCCTTTGCTGTTGGCCACGCAAGACTTGCAGCCCTCGCGCCTGGCCGAAGGCGTGCTGATGCGCTGCACCAGCAGCGACGGCCAGCCCCACGAAGAGTCATTCGAATGGTTGCTCGCCGCCACCGGCCGCCAACCCAACGTGGCCGGGCTCAACTTGGCGGCCACCACCTTGCCGCTCGACGAAAACGGCTTGCCGCACTTCGATCGCCGCACCGGCCAGTGCGGCACTGCGCCGGTGTTCATCGCCGGCGATGTGCAGGATGACCGGCCCGTGCTGCATGAAGCGGCCGATGAGGGCCGCATTGCCGGCGACAACGCGGGGCGCTTCCCCGATGTGCGCGTGCGCCCGCGCCGCGCGCCGCTGGCCGTGGTGTTCAGCGAGCCGCAAATCATGCTGGCCGGCGCCGGCCATGCCGCGTTGTTGAACAGCGGCGTGGCGTTCGAAACCGGCACGGTGTCGTTCGAGGACCAGGGCCGCAGCCGCGTCATCGGCCGCAACCAGGGGGGCTTGCATGTGTATGGCGAGCGCGGCACGGGCCGCTTCCTGGGCGCTGAAATGATCGGCCCGGCGGCCGAACACATCGGCCACTTGTTGGCTTGGAGCGTGCAGCGCGGTGACACCGTGCAGCAGATGCTGGACAGCCCGTTCTACCACCCGGTCATCGAAGAAGGCCTGCGCACGGCCTTGCGCCATTTGCAGCGCGCGCTGCGCATGGGGCCGGTGCCGGTGGAGCGCTGCCTCGATTGCGGGCCGGGTGGGTGAGGCAGGCCCGACCAAGCAGCGCCCGCGCAGCCGGCCTACTCTGGTGTGGCGTCGCCCAACCCCAGCCACTCGGCCCAGGTCTTGCGGCTGGGCAGCATGCGCACGCTGCGATCCGTTTTGTCCACGCGCCAGCAGCGTTCATCCGGTGCGCCAGGCTGACCAGATGCCTCGCCCGGCCCGTGCACACTCATCAGCAAGGGTGCAGGCAAAGTCTGGCGCGTGCCGTGTGCGGCCTGCATGGCGTGAATCCAGGCAAAGCCGAGGGGCCCGCCGGGCTCCAGGCCCAGCCCCAGATCGCCACGCAAGTAAAAGTCAGACACCTGTTGCCCAAACAACAAGAGCTGGTTTTGCTGCAACAACACCTGCGTCAACGTCACGGTCATCACCGGGCTCCATCGTGAGTGGCGACTATGGCGCCACCATGGTGCGGCGTCCTTAAGCAGTGTTAAGCGTTGCTAACGCCGGGTCTAGCGCCGGGTCTAGCGTCGGGTCTAAGCCGGATCTAAGCCGGGTTTAACGCCGCGGTGAGTGGCACGGGCGCGCAAAATCGCGCACGCCAAGAAAAGCACAGAAGCAGGAACCATGGCAGAGATGTTGCGCTTTGATGCGCTGGAAATTCACCCCCTGCAGCGCCAGGTCTGGCTGGCCGGGCGCAACATCGCCCTGGGGGCACGCGCCTTCGATGTGCTGTTGGCGCTGGCGCAGCGCAACGAGCGGTTGGTCAGCAAGAACGAACTGATCGACCTGGTCTGGCCCGGCCAGGTGGTGGAAGAAAACAACCTCACGGTGCAAGTGTCGGCGCTGCGCAAAGCCCTGGGCAGCGACGCCATCACCACCGTGCCCGGCCGCGGCTACCGCCTGGCCATGGGCGGCACCGGCACCGCTCAGCCCAGCCCGGCCGCGGGTGCCAACACGCGCTTGCACAGGCGCTTGGTGGCCCTGGTGCAAGCCAGCGTGCTGGGCTGGGACAAGCTCATCGCGCGCCAGCCCGAACAAGCCCTGGTGGCATGGAAAGCCCTGCGCACGGCGGCCCTGGAGCCCAGCCTGCGCGAGCATGGGGGGCAGCCTGAAGAACTGACACCGCAGCGCATGCGCATGGCGTTTGCCAGCGCGGTTGACGCCGCGCAATGGGCCTTGCTGCTGCAACAGCGCGCCGGCCTTCAATGGCTCGGCGCCGGCAACTTGCGCCTGCATCTGCGCGTCGCCATCGTTGTGGATGACGCCATCGTTGACGATGGCAAACTTTTGGGCATGGGCAACCGTGAACTCGATGAACTGCATGGCCTGGCCCAGCACGACGAGGTGCTGATCAGCGACACCGTGCGCCTCTTCTTGGCAGACAAGCTCGACGCGGTGTTGCTGCCTTTGGATGCGGGTTCGCGCCAGGGCAAGGTCTCGACTCAAGCGCTTTGGCTGCTGCGGGCGCAGCCGGCGCCGCAGGCACCTGGCGAGTTGCGCGCCACCCAGCGCCAGTTGCCCACGCTGGCCGTGCTGCCCTTGCACAACCTGGGCGCCCAGGCCGATGCCTACCTGGCCACAGGACTAACGGAACAGGTGATTGCCTTCCTGTCGTTGAACAAGTCGCTGGCCGTGATCGCGCACAGCTCAACCTTGGCGTTTGCCGAGGGAGCCGAGGGGGCTGCGGACGGCCAATATGCCGCCAAGAACCTGGGCGCCGACTACGTGCTCACGGGCACGCTGCAGCGCCAGCAGCATGAGTTGCACATTCAGGTGAGCCTGCGCCACCTGGCCAGTCAAACCACCGTCTTGGCACAACCTTTCAGCGGCAGCATGGAAGACGTGCTGGGCTTTCAGGAACAGCTCGCGGCCAACATGGCCGCGGTCATTGACCCGCAAATTCTGGGCGCGGAAATTCAACAGCTCATGCGCCGCCCCACCGCCAACGCAAGCGCCTACGACTGCCTGCTGCGCGGCATGGCCTTGGTGCACGACTTTGCCTACCCCAACGCCACCGAAGCGGCGCGGCACTTCCACCGCGCGCTCGAACTTGACAGTGGCTATGCGCAGGCCCATGCGCAATTGGCCTGGTGGCACAACCTGCGCGTGGGCGAAGGGCGTTCGCTGCAAGTGGAGCACGACCGCCAAGCCGCGATCAGCCATGCGCGCCAAGCCGTTGAGCTGGACCCGCGCGATGCCACGGTGCTGGCGGTGGCGGGCCACGTACACGCTTTTTTGAGCAAGCAGTTCGTGCAGGCCATGGCCTTGTTCGACCAGGCCTTGACCATCAACCCCAGTTGTGCCCTGGCCTGGGCTCGCAGTGCCACCACCCTGGCCTACCTGGGCCAGGGCGAGCAAGCGCTGGAGCGCGTGCAACAGGCGCTGCGGCTGTCGCCACGCGACCCGAACTGCTTCGCGTTTTTCACCACGCGCGGCACGGCGGCGCTGGTGCTCGGCCGGCATGACGAAGCCGCGGCCTGGCTGGCCCAGGCCCGGCGCCTGAACCCCGGCTACAAGGCCGCGCTGCGCCTGTTGATTGCCGCCCTGATGCTGGGCGGCGAGCAAACGCAGGCCCGTGCGCTGGCCGACGAATTCATGGCCCTGGAACCTGACTTCAGGGTGGCCGAATTCGGGCGCTGGTACCCGTTGCAAGAGCCCCACCTCAGCCAGGTCCTGCAGGCCTTGCTGAACGCCGGCATGCCGCACTGACAAGCAAACAAGGAAGCAAGGAGCGCAACCATGAACGCGGGATCATTTGGGCAGGGTCAAGGGCAGGGGCAGGGTCAAGGGCAGGGGCAAGGGCAAGGGCAAGGGCAAGGGCAAGGGCAAGGGCAAGGGCAAGGGCAAGGGCAAGGGCAGGGGCAGGGGCAGGGGCAGGGGCAGGGGCAGGGGCAGGGGCAGGGGCAGGGGCAAGGCCAAGGCCAAGGCCAAGGCCAAGGCCAAGGCCAAGGCGTCTTCGCTCGCACGGGCGGCGGCATGCCCAGCGGCCTGGGCTACCTGGGGGGCTACGGCAATGTGGCGCGCAGCGCCTACGCCACGCCAGCCGAACTCGGCGCCAAGCCCTGGGCGCTGGACTTCAACATTGAATCGGGCTGGCCCAGTTTCCCCACTGCGCAGCGCGTGCTTGCGCCCATGCACTGGCAGGCCGGCGATTGGGACCCGGGTTTGCGCCACTGGAGCCTGCCCTTCGATGAGCGCTTGCAAGAGTGGCTGCAAGATGTTGATCTGGCCGCGCCGTCGGTGTTGGCGGCGCGCGAGTTCGCGGCGCAGTTTGAACATTGGCAAGCCAAACCCGAGGCTGTCGACGCCAACGGCATCCCGTACCAGTGCCGCTGGATCAACGACGACGATCTGGCTTGGGTCAAAGACGAAAATCAGATCACCCGCGAACTCATCGAGCTTGAAGTCCTGATGAAGCAGGAACGGGCGCAGTACCTGGACGAGGCATGGATGCAGTCCGACAACATTGCTGCCTACTTCGTGCACTTCCTGGGCATGGACACGCCGTCGAAACCCTGGACGGCTGAACTCATTCGTTGTGGCCTGAGCATCGGCAACCTGGTGTACATGCACTACAAGTCGCGCTTTCGGCGCGTGCGGCCTTCCACGCTTTGCCCTGGCCTGGTGCCACCCTGGGGGCCGCCGCGCCACCCGGCGTTCCCCAGCGGGCATTCATTTCTGGGCCATTTCATCGCCTTGCTGTTGCTTGGCATTCCTGGCCTGGCACAGCGTTACGGTGTGTTCGATGAAGGCGGCAAAACAGGCCGGCAAGTCAAGCCTGAAGAGTTCACCGCCAAGGATGCGGCGGGCTATGGCAACGACATGCGCTGCCCGTTGTTGTGGCTGGCCTGGCGCCTGGCACGCAACCGCGAGCGCATTGGCGTGCACTACCGCAGCGACAGCTCGGCCAGCCGCAGCCTGGCATTCGGCATCTGGCAAGCGGTGACAAAGCAGGGCGGCGAACTGCCCGGCATCAACCTGCCCACCTTGCGCGATGTGCTGCGGCGCGCAAGCGCCGAGTGGCCGGCGGCTTGACAGCAGCGCGGCACGGCGCAAGGCGCGGGCCGCCGTTTCACGCGCAAGCCGACGCAAAGGCTCAGGGCAGATAGGCCAGCGCCAGGTTGTTGTCGCTGGCCACCAGTTCCATCAAGGTCGCCGGGGCGGTGGGCGGCAATGCGCCGGCATCAAGGTTGCTCGGATCCGCCGCTGCGCCAGCACAGGCCAGCACCCACAGCGGCGCCGCCGCAGCACGCGGCAGCCTGGCCGTGAACAGCCCATCGGCAGTGGGCCTGCTGGCCTCAACCGGCTGCCAGGTGAAGCGCTCGTTGACCGCCGCGCAGACCCACAGGCGCATGCCCAGGTCGCCGGCGGCGTGCAGGCCACGTTGGCTCACTTGTATCGTTAGTTGACCGGGCGCGCTGCGCACCATCGCCTGGGGGTGCGCATACCAGCCACCCACGCCGTGTTGGTGCCAGCGCAAAGGCACCGGCTCATAGCCACCGGCTGGCCCTGGGCGTTGGCTGGCAATGTAGACATCCACCGGCGGCGCGCTGCCCGGGCCTTCAACCACCTCGCCGGGCGTTTGCGCGGCATACAGGCCTTGCTGCTCGAAGGCCCAGCGAATCACTTTGTGCACCCGCCCGCCTTGGCGCTCCACGTTGCGCAGCACGCCATCGCGATAAGGCCAGGGCGCCTTAATCTGCCAGGGCCCGGTGCCCAGGTCAGCATCGATCAAGGCGCCGACGAATGGGCCCACGCTGCGCGCCGGCGCCACGCCGTTTGGCCCGAGCAGCGCAATGGCGCGCATGATCAGGTAGACGCAGTAGTCGCTGGCGCTGCGCCGGCAATCCAGGTCGGCCTGCTCCTGAGGCGACAAGGGCGCGGCCTGCGGCAGGTGGCCGGTGTCACCGCCCAGGCAGCGGTAGAGGCGAAACAGCGACGTTGCCAGCAACTCTTCTTCAAAGTAGCCGTGCCGGTGCTGGTGCCAGGGCAGCCTGGCCTGCAAGCGCAAATGGCTGCGCGCGCCGCACCAGCAATAACCCGCCATGGCCTGCCGGTCGTGGCGCCGCGGCACATGGGCCCAGGGGAAGGTGTGGCCGCGCAGGTCTTCATCTGCGGCGAGCAGGGAGTCGGGGTCGGCGGCAATGGCCGCCAGGGCATCGCCCGCGCTGTGCGCGAAGGCGAACTCAAGCTCGCCGGTGGCGGCGTAGTTCAAGACATGGCCAAACTCATGCCAGACCCAGCGCGGGTCGGCCGCCAGGCCCAGCGCCTGCTCGCCTTGGCGCACACGCGTGTCTGCACTGCCCAGGCGCACCAGCAACTGCGGGCGTTGCTGGGCGGCAAGGCCCTGCGCAGTGGCCGGGCTCAGCAGGCCAGGTGGCGGGGTGCCATCGCGAAAGAAGGGCCGCACTTCGGCATTCACCGTGCGGCCGTCAAAAGCGCCCAGCAGCCGGGCGCGCGGTCGCAGTTCCAGCGGCAGTTGCGCATGGCGAAAGTAAGTTGAAACGTTAAAACCGTAGACCGCAAACCGGTCAAACAATTCATTGGCGCGCAGGTAGGCCTGTGCGGCGGCCAGGTTGTCGCTGCGCAGGGGCAGCAGGTGCAGGGGATCCTCGTGCGCATGCGTTGGCAGCGGCAGCAAGGCGGTGCGCTGCAGGTCATCGGCCACAAAGGCCGCCCCAGGCGCCTTGGTGTCAGACGTGCGTTCGTGGGTCACGATGAATCGCTTGGCGGGCTGAGCCAGCGGCAAGAATTCTTGCTTGCTCGTGGCCGCCGGCACGGTTGTCCGAAACTCACGGTACAGATCGAGATCAGCGCTGGCCGCGCTGGGCCGGCGCTTCTCAAGCCCTTCACGCGCGCCCAGGCTTGCAGGGTCGCGCTCGAACAGCCGCAGTTCGCTTTCAGGCAAATAGGGCTCGGCGACTTTGCTTGATCCGCTTGGGGAGCCGCTGGCCTGAGCCGGCCCTGAGTCGTTCATGCGCGCACCCAATTCCTGGAAGCCGAGTGTGCGCAACTCGTGGGTCTTCAGGTTCAGCCGCATCGAGTAGCCAAACACACGCTTGCGAGGTGAAAACTTGGCGCCGGGCGGATCGGCCGCAACCCGGCGGCGCACCTGCACGGCCAGGCCATGCAGCTCGCATTCATTTGGCGTGTCCGCATCGGGCAACACGGCGTTGACCGCGACATGGTCAACCTTCAGCGCAGCGGCTATCGCCTGGTGAATGTCCGCTGCATGCAGCGCACTCAGCGCCTTGGCCAATTCGGCGGTCAGGCCTGCTTCAAGCTGATCCAGGCGTGACGCCGCCACGCTCGCAAAGTGCAACTCCCAGAGCGACGATTCAACCTGCCGCCTGACATGGGCGGTGACGCGAATGCCCACGGCGTCGCCCATGGCCTGGCCCCTCAACTGGCGCGCCGCCAGCAGCACCAGGCTGGCTTCGCGCCACGCATTGGCAGCACCGCGCCTGACCAGGAAAGATGAATTCGGGTTCGCGTTTTGCGGCACATCGGGCTGCAAGCCCCAGGTGATGGGCAACCAGGCAAAGCCGTCGCGCCCGCTGCGCAAGGCCTCCAGCACACCGGCCAGCGCG
>JANMYI010000067.1:0-4244 GCA_031381955.1 Burkholderiales bacterium | reverse complement strand
GGCGCTGGCCTGGTAGGCCACGGCCAGCGTGTCGCCCACCACATCGAGCGAATTGGAGCGCAGCTTCATGTGCGGCAACTGCGTCTGCACGATGAGCCGCGGCTGGCGTGGGTCTGTCACGTCCACACCCGAAAAGTTCTTCGGCGCTGATTCGTGCGCCAGCCACAGGATGCGGCGGCCATCGCGCGTGAGCTGCAAGGCCATGCCTTCACCCAGGCCGCCGTAGCCATCGAGTTCATGCTGGGCCAGCAGCTTCATGTTCAAGGCCAGCGCCTTGTCAGCGCGGCTGCCAGGGGCCGGCAAAGTGGTGGCTGAGGTGGGGGTGCTGGCCATGAGGGAAATTGAGGATGCTTATTTAGCAAACGATCATATAGCCTGAGGCGCTGCTCACCCGGAGACACCCATGCCCATTCAGGCCCCGTACCGCCGTTCCTTGCCCATGCGTTTGCTGGTCTTGGCCGCTCTGTGCGCCGCGCCGTTGGCGGCGCAGGCCCAAACATTCCCCACCAAGCCCGTGCGCCTGGTCGTGACCTACCCGCCCGGTGGCAGCTCCGACCTGATGGCCCGCATCACGGCAGAAAAACTCAGCGCCCATTGGGGCCAGCAGGTGCTGGTGGAAAGCAAGCCCGGCGCAGCGGGCTCCATCGGCATGGAATTCACCGCGCGCCAGCCGGCTGACGGCTACACCTTTGTCATCGGCAACCTCGGCCCGGCGGCCGTGAACCCGCTGATCAGCAAAGTGCCCTACAACATGGACCGAGACTTCATCCCCATCGCGCTCACCGCCACGGGGCCGAACATCCTGGTGGTGGCGGCCAATTCGCCGTTCCGCTCGGTGGCTGACATCCTGGCCGCCGCGCGTGCCAAGCCCGGCGACGTCACCTTTGGCACCAGCGGGCCGGGCAGTATGTCGCACCTGTCCACTGAAATGCTGATGCGCCAGGCCCAGGTGAGGATGACCAACGTGCCGTACAAAGGCGGTGGCCAGGCCGTCACTGATTTGGTGAGCGGGCAACTGGGCTTCATGATCTCTGACGCGCTGCCGGTGGTGCAGTTCATCAAGACCAACCGCTTGCGCGCACTGGCCATCACCAGCGGCAACCGCTCGGCACTGTTCCCAGACATTCCCACCTTTGCCGAAAGCGGCGTGCAGGGCCTGGTGGCCGAAAACTGGTGGGGCGTGTTCCTGCCCGCCGGCACACCCAAGGCCATCGTCGACGCCTATCACGCGGGCGTGGTGAAGGTCATGGCCGACCCCGAGCTGAAAGACAAGTTCGCCGGCCTGGGGGTGGTGGCACGGGCCAGCACACAAGACGAGTTCCGTGCCTTCCTGGCCGCTGAAACTGCCAAGTACGCCAAGCTCGTGGCCGACAACAACATCAAGGCTGAATAGCAGTCTGCGGGTGGCCACCCCCAAAAAACGCACGGCGCGCCCTTCAGCCGCCCGGCCAGCGCCACCCAGGCTGCGGCTGGCCTCGGCAGAGCGTGAGCGGCAAATCATTGAAGGCGCGATTGCCTACTTCTCGGAGGTTGGCTTTTCCGGCCAGACACGTGAGCTGTCCAAGCGCCTGGGCGTGACGCAGCCGCTGCTGTACCGCTACTTCGCCAGCAAGCAAGCACTCATCGAAAAGGTCTACCAGACGGTGTTTGAAGGCCGCTGGAACCCGGCCTGGATACCGCCGCTGCGCGAACGCTCCAAGCCGCTGCGCGAACGGCTGATCGACTTCTATGAACAGTACGCCGCCGCCACCTACCGGCCGGAGTGGATCCGCATCTACATGCACGCGGGCCTGTCTGACCCGGCACTGAATCGCCGCTACATCCAGTTGGTGCGGCGCGAGTTGCTGCCCGTGGTCTGCCGTGAACTGCGCCACGCCTGCGGCCTGGCCGACACGGATGCGCCGGTGTCAGAAGAAGAGACCGAATTCGTCTGGAACTTGCACGGCGGGTTCTTCTACATGGCGGTGCGCCAGCACGTTTATCAAACCCGCATCCAGATCGACTCCAAGGCGCATGTGGCACGCGTGGTCAACAACTTTCTGGCCGGCGCGCAACAGACCTACCCGAAACTGCTGGCTGAATTTGCACCCGGCGCGCTGGTGCTGGCCAAAGCGCGGCCAAAACCTAGCGCGAAACGTTAGCGCGCCGGCCGCTGCGGTGATGCAGCAGCCGGCACGGTGGCAAAGCGGCTAACGGTTCGGCAGCAGCAAATCGCGCTGCGTCAAGGCATTGCGGATGTGCAGCAAGTCGCCCGCTTCAATGATGCGGTCACTCAGCTTTGGCGTGACGCACGAAAAGTTCGCCGCGCTGTTGACATCACCGCTGCCGCTGTACACCGCTTGCGCCGGGTACGGGCACACCGGCCGCTGGCGCAGCAGCGCGCCGGTGGCGTTGAAGCTCGACGCCACGATCTTCTCTGGCGCCACGCCTTGCTCCACCCACTTCATCATCGCGCTCACGGCGTGCGTGTCGGCGTTGCGATAGGCCTTGGCCGGCTCCGGCGCGCCGCCACCAATGGCGCTGGGCCCGGTGCTGCCGCCGCAGTGGCCCACTGCGGGCAACATGAACAGGCGGTGGAATTCGCGCACACGGTCGCCAAAAGCTTGCGACGTGGCGGCCACCACCTGCGGCTTCAGGTTGCTGATGTGCACATTGAAGGCGTGATCCTTCAACGACTTCAGTTTTTCAAACTGCGTCAGTGCATGGAAATAACCGATGGAACCATCGGGCGGCACCACCGAATCATTCCAGCCGTGGTACTGGATGATCTTGCCGCCGCGGCTGCGAAAGGCCGTGAGGTCGGGGCTGGGTGCGGCGGTGATGGGCGTCAAGGCCCGTTTCACCGCGTCATCGTCGCCTGAAAAATCCAGGTCAGTGCGCCAGTTGTACGGCGGGCTCAGCACGGAATAAACGTAGTGGCCGATGAAGGGCCCGTAGCCGCCGTTGTCAGCGAACAGCGGGCTCCAGTCGGCCTCGGAACCCAGCCGCGCGCCGGTGTAGCGCTGCACGCCGGCCTCGCTGGTGGTGCCGGCATACATGGCCTTGAAGACCGCGAGTTCAGCAGCGGTGAGCGTGCCATCGCCGGCCGGGCCCACCGTTTCAATGTCGAAGTTGCAAGCGCGCGGGTTGGTGATCTGGCCATCCACCAAACCATCGGCCGCGTCGCAAGCCTGCACCACGCGCTGCGTCACCGCCTGGCGCTTGGCCACGCTCACCGAAGGCGGGCCGAAGGCGGCAGTGGGTGTGAGGTGCTTGCCCGTCCAGAGCAGCCACATCAGCAAATCAGGGTAGAAGTTTGAAGGCGCGCCGGCCACGATGCCGTCAAAAAGCTGCGGGTAGTTCTGCGCCATCGTCAGCGCCTGGCGCCCGCCGTTGGAGCAGCCTTCAAAGTACGAATAGGCCACTGGCTTGTCGTAGAAAGCCTGGCTCAGCACCTTGGCCGCAGTGGCCACCGAATAGTGCGCGCGCAGGCCCCAGTCTTTCACCTTCTCGGGGCGGTTAAGCGTCCAGGCGGCTGATTCACCGCCGTCGTGGCCCATGTTGCTGCCCGCGCTCACAAAGCCATCGCCCACGTCTTGCGCCAAGCGCGCATACGGCGTGGCACCGGCATAGCCGCCCGTGCCGTTCACCTTCATGCGCTGCGACCAATCGGCCACTGTGGGCGGCAACCAGACCTCGAACTTGATCTCGGAATCGAACGATGGCTTGGCGGTGCCTTGCACGCGGCAGAACGGCACCGCGTAGCATCGCCCCATGCCCTTGAAAAGCTTTGGTGAACGCGCCCGCGGTGAGCGGCTTGAACGCATGCGCGCGAGCCCCTTGTGGCTGGAGCAAACCAACGAACAGGGCGACGGCCGCGCGGGCTTTCGCAACCTGCACCCGATTCGGCCGGGCCTGCGCAACGCCAGCGCACCACGGCCATCGTTGAGCGACTTTCTGTGCGGCGGCACGCGCCGCGTGCCCAGCGCGCCGCTGCCGGCGGTTGACCCGCGCGAGGCCTGGCGCCGCGCACCCGGCGATGGTTTGCGCGCCACCTGGCTCGGCCACTCCACCGTGCTGCTCGAACTGCACGACGGCAAGAAGCTCGTTCGCCTGCTCACCGACCCGGTCTGGGGCTTGCGCGCGTCACCCTCGCAGCTGGCCGGGCCGAAGCGATTCCAGCCGGTGCCGGTGGCACTGAAGGCGCTGCCACCGATCGACGCCGTGCTGCTGTCGCACGACCACTACGACCACCTGTGCATGCC
>JANMYI010000055.1:0-3585 GCA_031381955.1 Burkholderiales bacterium | reverse complement strand
GCGTGCTCACGCGCCACGGCAACCGCGTGGGCGCGCTGCGCTACACGGGCAAGGTGGATACCGTGCTGCCGCCGCGCAGCAACCGCATGCAGGTGCTGCATGTGATCGACGCGCTGCGCCGGCCCGCGCCGAAAAACCCGCAAGGCACGGCCCTGGCCGACTTGCTGCGCACCGCCGAGGCCCTGGTGCGCCGGCGCAGCCTGGTGTTCATCGTGTCCGATTTCATTTCCGCCCCCGGCTGGGAAGCGCCGCTGGCCCGCCTGGCGCAACGCCACGAGGTGCTGGCCGTACGGCTGAACGACGGCGCCGACGTGGAGCTGCCGGCCTGGGGTCTGGTGACGCTGGAAGACGCCGAAACCGGCGAGCAACTGTTCGTGGATGCGGGTGATGCGACTCTGCGCCGCCGCTACACCGAACTGGCCGCGCAAGCCGAAGACGAGCTGGTGGCCGCCTTGCAGCGCAGCGGCGCCGACACGCTGGAGCTGGCCACGGGTGACGACCTGCTCGAAGCCATGCTGCGCTTTGCCCACCTGCGCCGCCAGCGTGCGCGCATGAAACCTTCCGTGCGTTGGCCGCGACACGGCGCGGCAGTGGTTGGAGCTGGAGCCCCGTCATGAGTTTTCAATGGCCCAACATGTTGTGGCTGCTGGCATTGGTGCCACTGCTGGTGGGGGCGTATTTCTGGCTGCTGGCACGCCGGCGCAAGAGCACGGTGCGCCTGCCCAGCCTGGGCGTGGCACGCGCCGCCGCACAGGGCACGCGCATGTGGCGCCGCCACGTGCCGCCGGCCCTGATGCTGCTGGCACTGGCGGCGCTGGCACTGTCCATCGCCCGGCCCATGGCCACGGTGACGCTGCCCCTTTCGCAGCGCACGCTCATATTGGCCATGGATGTCTCGGGCAGCATGCGCGCCACCGATGTGAAGCCCAACCGCATCGTGGCCGCGCAAGAAGCGGCCAAGGCCTTCGTCAACGACTTGCCACGTGAGGCGCGGGTCGGCGTGGTGTCGTTCGCCGGCACCGCCGCCGTGGTGCAGGCGCCCACCGACAGCCGGCAAGACGTGATCGCCGCGATTGACCGCTTTCAATTGCAGCGCGGCACCGCCATCGGCAGCGGCATCGTGCTCTCGCTGGCCACCATCTTCCCGGATGCCGGCATCGACATCCAGTCCATCACCGGCCAGCGCCTGATGCCCAAGCCCCTGGGCGAAAAGAAAGACAAGGAAAAGTTCACGCCAGTGGCGCCGGGTTCGTATTCGTCGGCCGCCATCGTGCTGCTCACAGACGGCCAGCGCACCACGGGTCCCGACCCGATAGAAGCGGCGAAGATGGCCGCCGACCGCGGCGTGAAGGTCTACACCGTGGGGGTGGGCACCACGCAGGGCGAAACCATCGGCTTCGAAGGCTGGAGCATGCATGTGCGGCTCGATGAAGCCACGCTGAAGAACATCGCCCTGCTCACGCAAGCCGAGTACTTCTATGCCGGCACGGCTGATGACCTGAAAAAGGTCTACCAGTCGCTGAGTTCGAAGCTGGTGGTGGAACGCAAGGAAACCGAAATCACCGCGCTGTTCGCGGCCATCGGGGCCTTGCTGGCGATGGTGGCTGCGGCGCTGTCGCTGTGGTGGTTCGGGCGAGTGGCCTGAAACGTTAAATTACAAGCCCAGGAACATCGCCCGCTCGGCGGCGCGGCGCCGCGTCAGGCCCTTGAGTTCAACCTTCTTGCCGTTCACCGTGCCCATGTTCCAGCGCGGAAACTGCTCGGCCGCACCCGCGTAGTCGCCGCCATTGAGCAGCCGCAGCAGGGTGGATTGGGCCAGTGCGCCGCGGCCCAGGTTGAAGGTGAAGCTGACCAACGCGCCGTACTGGCCATCGTCAAGCGGCTTCTTCACCAGGGAAAGCACATCGCGGCCGGTGTCGAGCAAATCCGCGCGTAGCATCAGGTCAGCCTGCTTGAGCGTGATGCCGCCAGGGTAGAGCGAACGCGCCACACCGCGGTTGGCCTTGCCGCGCAGCCAGCCGCCGCCGGTGGGCGCGGCGATGGCATGGCCCCAGCCGATGGTCCAGATGTCCACCGGGTCGAGATACGGGTCGAGCTTGACGGTGCTGGGGTCGCCGTCGGGAATGCCTTCGAAGGCTTTGATGAGGGCCACACCCTCATCGGGAATATCGCGCAGGGCTGCGGGCATGGTCAGGGCTCCTGGGGCAAGGTTCGTTGAATGATCAGGGGCTGGGTCGGCACGCCGCCCGCCTCACATCTTGATGGGCTGGGCGTCGAACAGGTTCATGCTCGGCGGTGCCGAGGCCAGCGCCGCCAGCGCCTTGGCAAAGGCGCGTGATTCGGGCAGCGCGAAATGGGCTTGCAAGGCGGCCCTGTCGGCCCACTGTTCAACAAACACCAGGCGCAGCGGCTGCTCGGCATCTTGATGCACACCATGCGCAATGCAGCCGGGCTCGGCGCGCGAGCGCGCCACATGCGCCTGGCTCAATTCAAGCGCCTGCGCCAGGCTCTCGGCCTTGGCCACGACGCTGCCCAGTACGAGGATCAATGTGGCGCTCCAGCTTGGCGGGTAAGCGGATTGTGCGGCGCGGCGCGTTAGGGCCTGTGACGAAATAACTTGATCATTTGGCCGCTGGATTGGGATGCGATGCTAGGCGCGGAGCGCGCCGTGTGGCGAGCCACACAAGCGATTCGCAACGACGCAGCGCGCCCAAGCCCAGCGAGCCAAGTGATCAAGTTATTGAGGAACGGGCCCTTACTGCATCCACGGCCGCCGGTCTGGCGTATGGTGTCTCACTGTGGCCATTTCCCTCGCACCGCATCACGCATCGACCGCCGCCGCCTTGCTGCGGCTGTTGGCAAGCTGGCTGGCCGTGATCGTGTTCGCGCAGGGGCTGGCGGCGGCGCAGGCCCTTGGCAGCGGGCCGCTGCACCGCCACCGAGAGAGCGTCGCCTTCGGTCAGTTCGGCCAGTTCGTTCACCACCATCATCACCACGCCGGCGCCGCCGAGCATCACCACCATGCTGCGCTCGACAGCAGCGTGGTGGTGGCTAACGAAGAGGGCAACCTCGACACGGCCGCTTTCGCCATCACCGCCGCACTGGCCTTGATGGTGATGGCCTTCAGCCGCGCAGCGCCCGCTGCCTGCCGCGAAGCCTGGCTCGCGGCATGTGCCCGGGCCTGGCGCAGCACCACTCCTGCCGCATTGCGCAAGCCACCCCGGCTGGCCTGAAGGCTTTCCTTCGGCCGAGCCACGCCAACGCGTGGCGCCGCACTAGTCTTTGCAGGAGTCTCGCCATGCATACGTCAACCCGGCGTGCCGCACTTGCGGCCGCCACCATCGCCTGCGCCGGCGCGCAAGCTCAAGATGCCACACCGCCACCCGCGGCAACGGCCCAGAGCGTCACCGTCACGGGGCACTACGACAACTCGGTCGGGTCATCGGACGCCGCCTCGCAAGGCGTCATCAACCGCGAGTTGCTGAAGAGCCGGCCGGCGCTGCGCCCCGGCGAGGTGCTTGAATTCGTGCCCGGCTTGATCGTCACCCAGCACTCGGGCGACGGCAAGGCCAACCAGTATTTCCT
>JANMYI010000036.1:0-7162 GCA_031381955.1 Burkholderiales bacterium | reverse complement strand
TCAACCTGGACGCGCCGGTCAAGTACCTCAGCGCGGCCGAAGGCGGCGTGTCGCACTTCCGCTATGGCCGCGACAACGCCTTGCTCACCTGGATGCACACGCGCCTGGTGCTCGAATTCGTGCTGCGCCTGCCCAGCCTGCTGTTCAGGCGCGCGCTGCGCCGGCCGCCGTTTCAGCCCTGATCAGGCGCACCCATCAGGCATACAAGCCGCCGTTGATGGCGATCACCTGGCCGGTGATGTAGGCCGCCTCGTCGCTGGCCAAAAACGCTGCCAGCGCTGCCACTTCATCGGGCTTGCCGGCGCGCTTGGCCGGCACCAGGCGCGCAATGGCGGCGGCATCAAACGCGGCGTTGGCCATGGCGGAGTCGATGATGCCCGGGGCGATGGCATTCACCGTCACGCCACGGCTGGCCACTTCAAGCGACAGCGCGCGCGTGGCGCTGTGCAACGCCCCTTTGGCCGCGGCGTAGTTCACCTGGCCCACGTTGCCGGCCTGCGCGGCCACCGAGGTGATGTTGATGATGCGGCCCCAGCGCGTGCGCAGCATGGGCAGCAGCAAGGGCTGGGTGACGCGAAAAAAGCCGTTGAGCGAGACGTCGATCACCCGGTGCCACTGCGCCGCGCGCATGCCGGGGAACACGGCGTCGTCGTGCACGCCGGCGTTGTTGATGATGATCTGCACCGTGCCTTGGGTGAGCATCGCCGCACAGGCCTGCGCGGTGGCGTCGTCGTCGCGCAAGTCGAACGTTAGGCACTGCGCCTGGCCGCCTTGCGCGTGAATCTCGTCAGCCAGGGCCTGCACGCCTTGCGGGCGCGAGTTGGCATGCAGCAGCACGTGGGCGCCGGCCGCGGCCAGGCGCCGCGCCATGGCCGCACCCAGCGTGCCGCTGGCGCCGGTGATGAGCGCGCGCTTGCCGTGCAGCGTCACTGGAGTATCTTCGTGCTGCGCACTCCGGTATTCGCCCTTCGGGCGGCCGGGCGGGCTCACGGTGCCACCTCGCTGGCCCGCAGCCGGCCATTCAGCACCACGCTGAGCCGGCCTTCAGCCAAAGGCGCGCCGACCTCGTTGCGCAGTTGAAATTCGTACACCGCCTGGTCGGCCGCGGCGGCGGTGCATTGCACGTGCACGTGCAGCGCGCCGGGTTGGTCGTCGAGCCGCGCCACGTGCAGCGCCACGCGCCGCGCGCTGGCCAGGAAGCCCGGCCGCGGCGGCGCATCCGGCCCGGCCAGAAGGGCGGCATGCAGCGCCGTGGCCTGCGCGGCGTATTCGATGGCGCTGGCCGCCGGCAGGACACCCGCCGCGCCGTTCAGGCGCAAGGGGTGCCTCGGGTCAGCCTGGTTGATGGCGCGACCATGCAGGGTTTGTGGCGTCCAGGCCAACACGGCGTCGAGCAAGCACATGGCGCCGGCATGCGGCAGGCGCGCGGCGATGCCGGCATGGTCGAGCAGCGGCGCCGTGGTCATCAGGCAAGCTCAAGCTGCAGGTGCAGGCTCAGGCCGGCTTGCAGATCGAGCGCGATGTCGCTGGCCGGCGCGCCGGCCAGGCCGTGCAACAGAGGCAGCGCCCGGGCCGCGGGCACCGCACTGCGCAGCGCCTCGAACGCCGCTGCGGCCATCACCGTGGCCGCGCGTTGTGGCACCAGCCGGGCGCTGAGCAAGCGCCCCGTGCCCTGGCCCGGCGGCACCAGCAGCAGCGCGAAAGCGAACGTCTCGGTGATCGGCCGCAAGGCGTTCATCGGCGCCGGCAAGGGTTGATCACAAACCACCAGCAGCACGGGCTGGCCCGTGCTGGCGCATTGCACCAGCGCTTCGAGCAGGGCCACGGCGGCACTGGCGTCATGCGCGGCCAGGCTGGTGGAGGCGTGCTGCGAGCCGGTGGCAATGTGCCAGTAGCCGGCCGCCGCGTTGTGCACGGAGTTGGTGAAGCGCGTGGGCGACACGGCGCGCTCGGGCAAGGCCAGGGCCTCGCACAGCGCGTGGCAGTTGGCGGCGTCGCCGGTGGCCGAGGCGAACACGCTGGCCAGGGTGGCTGGGTCGATCCCGGCCTGCGCGCAGGCGGCGTCGGCCACCGCCACCGAAGCCTTCACCAGCACACCCGCGCGGCGCCGTTCGGTGGCCGGCAGACGCAAGGGCGCAGCCACCACCGTGGCCAGCCGCTGCCACGCGGCCGGCGCGCGCAACAGCGCCGCGCCTTGCGGCCAGTTGGCCAGGCCTGGGCCAAGCAGGCCGACACCGGCCACGCGGGCTTGCAGGGCGGGCGGGCTCGTCATGCCGCCGCCCCAAACAGCAAGCAGGCATTGGTGCCGCCAAAGCCGAAGGAATTGCTGGCCACCACCTGCAAACGGCGCTCTTCGTTCTGGTGCAAATAGCGGGCATGCAAGCCGGCATCGCGCTGGCGCAGGTTCAGCCCGCCGGGCGCGGTGCCATGGGCCAGGCTGAGCAGGCTGATGGCCGCTTCCACCGCGCCGGCCGCGCCCAGGGCATGGCCGGTGTGGCCCTTGGTGGAGCTGCACGCCACACCAGGGCCGAACACCTGCAGCACGGCGTAGTCTTCGGCGGCGTCGTTGTTGGGCGTGCCGGTGCCGTGCAGGTTGATGTAACCCACCGCCTGCGGCGCCAGCGCGGCATCAGCCAGCGCGGCGCGCATGGCCGCGGCGGCGCCCGCACCTTCGGGGTGCGGGCTGCTCATGTGGTGGGCGTCGCTGCTTTCACCCGTGCCCAGCAGCCAGCCCAGCGGGGCGCCCTGAGGTTCGCGTTCAAGCAAGGCAAAGGCCGCGCCTTCGCCCAGTGACAAGCCGGTGCGCTGCGTGTCCCACGGGCGGCAGATGTCGCTGGCCAGCAGTTCGAGCGAGCGAAAGCCGTACAGCGTGGTCAGGCACAGGCTGTCCACGCCGCCCACCACGGCGGCATCCACCAAACCCAGGGCGAGCATGCGCGCCGCCGTGGCAAACACCTTGGCGCTGGACGAGCACGCCGTGGACACCACCTGCGCCGGGCCGCGCAAGCGCAGCGCGGCGCGCACATAGGCGGCCACGGAATAGGTGTCGTGCGTGCCGGCGTAGCGCGTGCCCGCGGGCAAGGCGCCTTGCACATCGCGCTGGCGGTAGGCGACTTCGGTGCTCAGGATGCCCGCCGTGCTGGTGCCCAGGAACACGCCCACGCGGTGCGGGCCATGGCGCGCGGCGCTGGCGGCCACTGCCGCGGCAAAGCCGTCGCAGTGCAGGGCGCGTTCGGCCAGGCGGTTGTTGCGGCAGTCGAACGCGTCGAACTCAGCGGCCAAAGGGGTGTCGTCAAGCCCTGCGGCCACACCCAGCCAGGTGTCCAGTTCGGCCGACACGAAGCGTTGCCGCGCCAGCCCCGTGCGCTGCTCTTGCACCGCGGCCCAGGTGGCGTCGCGGCCCGCGCCCAGGGCGCTGACCACGGTGTAGGTGGCCACCGCCAGCGGCGTCATGCCATGTCCTGCACAGGCGCTTGCAAAGGCAGTTGCCCAGGCCGTTGCGCCACCAGCAGCATGTTGGCAAAGGGCGTGCCCTGGTGCATGGGCTGGGTGCTCACCTCGAAGCCCAGTTCGCCCAGCAGGGCCCGCCACTGCGCCATGCTGCGGCCCCAGGTGGGCGCCACGCTGTGGCCGCGCACGCGGGTGACGGCACGATCCACCCATTGGCTGATGGCAAAACCCAGGCGCTGCTGGCTATCGCCCACGCGCAGCAGCAGGCGACCGCCCGGCGGCAGCGCATCACGCACCCGCTTGAGCACCTGCGCCTGGGCCGCATGGTCGACGTAATGCAGCACGTCGAGGATGACGGCCACGTCGCTCGGCGGGAACGCCGCCTGGCGCATGTCGGCCGCTTCGAACCGCGC
This sequence comes from Burkholderiales bacterium, assembly GCA_031381955.1. Taxonomy (GTDB): domain Bacteria; phylum Pseudomonadota; class Gammaproteobacteria; order Burkholderiales; family Burkholderiaceae_C; genus Rubrivivax. Next base: position 3,299 of record JANMYI010000036.1, on the reverse strand, counting down.
CAGGGGTGCCACCACCGCCAGCGCGGCCTGCGCCCGGGCGATGTCGCGCGGCATCAGATCCAACCCGTGGTAGCGCGCGCCGCGCGGCGCGGGCGCCCAGGCGGGCGGCCACGCTGCCGCAGCGCTGGGGTGGTCGCAGGCGCCCAGCAGTGCAGCCAACACGCCCTGGCCGCAGCCGATGTCGAGCACGCGCGCGCCCGGTGGCAGCAGCCCCTGGCGCAACAGCGCGGCAAACACGGGGTCACGGGCCAACTTACCCGCGGCAAAGTGAAAGGCAAAACGCCCGGCGCGGCGATACGGTGCGCAGGCCGTGTGCACCAGCGCGCGCCAGGCGTGATGCGGCTTAGGCGCTGCTGCGCTGCCAGCACCCTGCACAGCAGACAACACCGGCTCGGGCGCGCCGCTCACGCGCTGCGCCCTGGCGGCGCCGCCTCGTGGCGGCGCGGCAGCGCCTGGCGCAAGGTTTCGGTGTGCAGGCCGCGCTCGCGCAACTGCTGCAACAGCGCCGGCAGCACCGCCAGCACCAGCGGCTGGCCCTGCGGCGTGCGCCCGGCGTGGCCATCGTGCAGCAGCAAGATGCTGCCCGCCGCCAGGCCGCGCTGCAGGCGCGCCAGCAGCCTGGCCGGCGCCTGGGCGCGGGTGTCGAAACCGCGCCGCGTCCAGCTCACCAGGTGCAGGCCTTGGCGGTGCAGCACGGGGTCGAGCATGGGGTTGCGCAGGCCGGCCGGGGCGCGAAAGCAATGCGGCCATTCACCGGTGATGTCGGCCAAGGCCTGTTGCGCCGCGCTGATCTCGCGCGCCAGCCGAGCCGGCCCGAGCAAGGCGAAGTCATGCGCATGGCGGTGGCTGTGGTTTTGCACGCTGTGGCCGCGGCGCACGATCTCGCGCACCAGGGCGGGCGCTGCCTGGGCACGCTGCGCGATGCAAAAAAAGGTGGCGCGAGCTTGCGCGGCGTCGAGCACATCGAGCACCCGCGGCGTCACTTCGACATCCGGCCCGTCGTCCAGCGTGATGGCCACCGCGCCGCGCGCAGCGGCCTCAGCCGGCAGCCGGCTAACGTTTGGCCCCAGCCAATCGCTGCGTGGCCACAGCCCGGCGCTGCCGAGCACGCCATGGTTGGCCAGCACCGCGCCCAGCGCCCAGGGCCAGGCCCCGGGCAGCAGCCATGCGGCGGCGCCGGCCAGGGCATGAATGCCCACGCTGGCCTGGATCAAGGCGGGTACGGGCCAGCGCGGCACGGGGCCGGCGTGGGCAGCAAGGGAAGGGTGGTTTTCAGCCATGGGAATGCGGCGCGAATTCTCCCATGGCAGGGCGGGTCCACCGCGCGCGTTCAGGCCCGCCTGGCCGGCGCCGGTGCCCCGCAAACAGCGGCCAGCAGCAAGGCCAGCAAGGCCCCCGGCGCGACCACGCGGCCGATGTCTGACAAGGCCGGGATGCTGGACGCCGCAATCAGCCCGAACGACAGCACCGTGGTCAGGTTGGCCAGCAGCAACGACGCCAGTGTGTCGGTATCGGTATAGGCATCAGCCTGGCCTTGCTGGCGCAGCATGTCGAAGAACAGCGCGTAGTTCGAGCCCACCGCCACCACCAGCAACAGGCCCACCAGGTGCAAGATGCCCAGCGGCACGCCCAACACGCTCAAGGCTGCCAGGGTGAACAGCAGGGCCAGGGCGAGAGGCTGGCACACCGCCAGCAAGCGGCGCGGCGAGCGCAGCCACAGCGCCATCAAGGCCACCACACCGGCCGCGCCCCAGCCGGCCTGCGCCATGGCCTGGGCCAGGTAGTGCTGGTAGAGCTGGCGCAGTTGCGCGCCGACATCGAGCCATTGCACGCCCGGCGCGGCCTGCAGCGCCGGCGCCAGCAGCTCGGCGCTCAGCGCCTGGCCGGGCAGCGCATGCAGCGGCAAGATGGCGGCCCAGCGGGCATCGCGCTGCGGCATCAGCAAGGCGCGCACCAGCGCGCCGGCACTGTCGGGCAGCGTCTCCAGCGCTAGCGGCGCGGCTTGGCGGGCGCGCTCCAGGTCTTGCGCAAACGGCGCCAGCCGCGCTGCCGGCAAGGGCCCACCCTGGGTGGCCTGGGCCAGCGCGGTGCGCAAGGCGGCGGGCTCGGGCAGGGCCTGGCGGCGCCGGGCTTGCAGCGCCAGGCTCGGCAGCAGGCGCGCCGGGCTGTCGTAGCCTTGCAAGCGGCCTTGGTCGACCAGTTCATCGAGCGCCAGGCCCGCGGCTTCGGCGCTGCGCAGCGCGGCTTGCGCATCGGCCGCCTGCACCACCAGGAAGGCGCCGCCTTCGCCCAGCGCCATCTCCTGGCGCAAGCTGGCATCGAGCGCCAGCGCTTCGTGCGAAATGGGGCTCAAGGCGGTGAGATCGGCGCGCCACAAGGTCTGCTGCTGCAACGCCAGGCCCAACAGGCACGCACCAGCGGCCAGCCACACCGCGGTGCGTGCGCGCGGCGCCTGCCGCGCCAACGCCCGGGCCAGCGCGCCCAGGCGCCGCCGTGCGGCCTGCCCGCCTTGGCGCGCCGGGCGCAACACCGGCAAGACAAAGCGCGTGCACAGCGCCGCGGCGGTGAGCCCGGCCAGCGAGAACACGCCCAGTTGCGCCAGCCCCGGAAAGCCCGAGAACGCCAGCGCCGCGAAGCCGCACACGGAGGTGAGCAACCCCAGGCGCACGGTGGGCCAGCCGTGCTGCTGCCAGCGCTGCTGGCGCGCTGCGTCACTGCCGCTGCCTTGCAGCAGGTAGTAGATGGCGTAGTCCACCGCCTCGCCGATCAGCGTGGTGCCAAAGCCAAGCGTCACCCCGTGCACACTGCCAAAGCCCAGGCCCACCGCGGCCACGCCCACCAGCACACCCGTGGCCACCGGCAGTGCGGCCAGGGCCACGGCTTGCAGCGAGCCGAAGGCCAGCCAAAGCAAGCCCACCATCAGCAGCGTGCCGGCAATGGCCAGGGCGCGCACCTCGCGTTCGATTTGCGCCCGGCTGTCGATGGCAAAGACCGGCGAGCCGCTCAGCACCAGGCTGAGCTGCGGCTGCCCCAGGGCGGCGAAGGCGCTGCGCGCCGCGGCCAGCGCCGTGGCCTGGGCGTCCATGTCGGCGCCGGGCGCGCGGGTGCTGGCCAACAGCAGCGCACGCTGGCCGTCGCCGGTGACCCACACGCCGTGGTCTTGCCGCGGCCCCTGCGCGCCGAGTTGACGCTCGGCAATGCGCAACGCCTCGCCGGTGGGGTCGCGCTGCAGCAGCGGCTTCAGGGCACTGCCGGCCGGCGTGCCGAGCAAGGCCAACGTGTCATCCAGCGCCAGCGCC
>JANMYI010000029.1:0-4524 GCA_031381955.1 Burkholderiales bacterium | reverse complement strand
CGATAACGCTGCGATTCTCACGGGTGGCGACGCGATGCGTTTCTATCCGAACGCGGAAGGCCGCTACGCGTCACATGCCGATCGCACGCATTACCTTGCCAAAGTCGAAACACATAATCACCCCACCGCGATTGCGCCGTTTGCCGGAGCGGCAACCGGCGCAGGCGGCGAGATTCGCGACGAAGGCGCGGTGGGCCGCGGCGCCCGGCCCAAGGCGGGGCTGACGGGTTTCTCGGTGTCCAACCTGCACTTGCCGGATACCAGCGAACCTTGGGAACGCGAGCCCTCGGCGCGCCCAAGCCACATGGCCAGCGCGCTGCAGATCATGCTCGAGGGCCCGCTGGGCGGCGCCGCCTTCAACAACGAATTCGGCCGGCCCAACCTGGGTGGCTACTTCCGCGTGTTTGAGCAAACAGTGTCCGGTGTACAGCGCGGTTATCACAAGCCGATCATGATTGCCGGCGGCCTGGGCGCCATCAGCGCAGGCCAGACGCACAAGATCGAGTTTCCCGCCGGCACCTTGCTCATCCAGCTCGGTGGCCCGGGCATGCGCATCGGCCTGGGGGGCGGTGCGGCCAGCTCGCTCGCAGCGGGCAGCAACGCGCAGGCGCTGGACTTTGATTCCGTGCAACGCGGCAACCCCGAAATGCAGCGCCGCGCGCAAGAGGTGATCAACCATTGCTGGGCCTTGGGCAGTGCCAACCCGGTGCTGGCGATTCACGATGTGGGCGCGGGCGGGCTGAGCAATGCCTTCCCTGAGCTGGTGCACGGCGCCGGCCGCGGTGCGCTCTTCGACTTGCGCAAAGTGCCTTTGCAGGAAACCGGCTTGAGCCCGCGCGAGGCGTGGTGCAACGAAAGCCAGGAACGCTATGTGCTGGCATTGGCGGCCGACGCGCTGCCGCTGTTCGACGCCATGGCCCAGCGCGAGCGCTGCCCCTATGCGGTGGTGGGCGTGGCCACGCAGGCGCAAGACCTGGTGCTGCAAGACGGCGAGGCCCGGCCCATCGACATGCCGCTCGATGTGCTGCTGGGCAAGCCCCCGCGCATGCACCGCGAGGTTAGTCGAGTGGCGCGCAGCGAACCGCCGCTGAACTTGAATGGTGTGGCGCTGAAGCAGGTGGCGTTTGATGTGCTGCGCCACCCCAGCGTGGCCAGCAAACGCTTCCTCATCACCATCGGCGACCGCACCGTGGGCGGCCTGAGCCACCGCGACCCGATGGTCGGCCCCTGGCAAGTGCCGGTGGCCGATTGCGCGGTCACTTTAGCTGACTTCACGGGTGTTGCCGGTGAAGCCATGAGCCTGGGCGAGCGCACGCCGCTGGCCGCTTTGAATGCGCCGGCATCGGGCCGCATGGCGGTGGGGGAGGTCATCACCAACCTGCTGGCCGCGCCCATCACGCTGGCGCACGTGAAGCTCAGTTGCAACTGGATGGCCGCCTGCGGCGAGCCCGGCGAGGACGCCGCGCTGTTTGATGCGGTGCGCGCCGTGGGCCTGGAGCTGTGCCCGGCGCTGGGCGTGGGCGTGCCGGTGGGCAAGGATTCGTTGTCAATGCGCACGCGCTGGGCCGAAGGCGGTGTGCAGCGGCAAGTCATGGCGCCGGTGTCGCTCATCGTCACCGCCTTCGCTTCTCTTAAAGACGTGCGCGGCACGTTCACGCCGCAATTGTTGCCGGGTGAGAACGAGCTGATCCTCATCGACCTGGGCGCCGGCCGCATGCGCATGGGGGGCTCAATGCTGGCCCAGGCGCTGGGGCAGTTCGGCGATGAAGTGCCCGACCTGGACGACCCGGCCGCGCTGAAGGCCTTGGTTAACGTTGTGAATGAACTGCGCGCGGCGGGCCGCATCCTGGCCTATCACGACCGCAGCGACGGCGGGCTGTGGGCCGCGGCCTGCGAAATGGCCTTTGCCGGCAACCTGGGCCTGAGCCTGAACGTGGACATGCTGGTGACGCAAGGCGACGGCATTGCCGACAGCCGCGCCGAGGCGGGCGACGCCAAGAACTGGGCCGCTCAGGTGGGCGCGCGGCGCCATGAGTTGACGCTCAAGGCCTTGTTCAATGAAGAGCTTGGTGTGCTGATTCAGGTGCGCCGCAGCGAGCGCGACGCGGTGCTGGCCACCCTGCGCCAACATGGCCTGAGCCGCCATGCGCATGTCGTGGGCAAGGTGAACACCACGGGCCGCATGGAAGTCTGGCGCGATGCGAAATGCCAGCTAGAAGTGCCGCTCAGCGATCTGCACCAGGCCTGGGATGAGGTGAGCTGGCGCATCGCACGCCTGCGCGACAACCCCGAGTGCGCCGATGCCGAGCATGACGGCGTGGGCGCTTCGTCGGACCCGGGCTTGCACATGAAGCTAACGTTCGATGAGAGTGAAGACGTGGCGGCGCCTTTCATCCACGGCGCCCGCCCCAAGGTGGCGATCCTGCGCGAACAAGGCGTGAACAGCCAGGTCGAGATGAGCTACGCCATGGCCCAGGCCGGCTTCGACACCTTCGATGTGCACATGAGCGACCTGCAAGCCGGCCGCGCCCGGCTCGATCAGTACCAAGCCCTGGTGGCCTGTGGCGGCTTCAGCTATGGCGACACGCTGGGCGCCGGCCAGGGCTGGGCGCGCTCGATCCTGTTCAACCCGAAGTTGGCCGACCAGTTTGCGGCGTTTTTCAATCGCCCCGACACCTTGGCGCTGGGCGTGTGCAACGGCTGCCAGATGTTTGGCGCGCTCGCCCCCATCATTCCTGGCGCGCAAGATTGGCCGCTGTTCGTGCGCAACCGCAGTGAACAGTTCGAAGGGCGCTTCTGCCTGGTCGAAGTGATGAGCAGCCCGTCAGCGTTTTTCAGCGGCATGGCCGGCAGCCGCTTGCCCATTGCCGTGGCGCATGGCGAAGGGCAGGTGGATTTTTCAACCCGCGGCAACGCGGCTCAAGTGCTGTGCGCAATGCGTTTCGTGGATCACCGCGGCCAGCCCACCGAGGCCTACCCGCTCAACCCCAATGGCAGTGCCGGGGGCCTGACCGCGGTGACCACGGCCGACGGCCGTTTCACCGCGCTGATGCCGCACCCCGAGCGCGTGTTTCGCAACCTGCAGATGAGCTGGACGAACGGTACGCCCGGCCGGGTGAGCCCTTGGATGCGCATGTTCCGCAATGCGCGGGTGTGGATGACGTGAAGCGTTAATGTGATGTCGCTTGAACCAGCGCAGGCGCGCGCCTGGGTGCGTGCGCTGGCCGTGGCCTAGAATTTTCCGCATGCGCATGCAGTCAGGTGGTCGCCCAGTCTTCTGGGCACCGCCTCTGCCGAGTGGTGAGGATGCCCGTTCTCACACTCAGCTTGTTGCCGCGATGAATGCGCATCCGTTGCGACGTGGTTTTGCTACCTGAGGCGCACCCGATGCCACTCACCCGTGTCGTCACTTATTTGGTAGCCGCTGCCCTGGTCTTTGCAGCGGGCTTCTTCTTTGCAGGGCGCGATCGTGCGCCGAAGTCCGATGCGCGGGCCGATGCCAGCGCGCCGGGGTTGGGTGCCGCCTTGCCCGCAGCCACGGGGCCGGACGTGGCGGCGACGGCTGCTTTCGCCGTGGCCAGCCCGTTGGACACGCAAGGAGCCACGCGCAAGCCCGCCAGCGACGGCATGCAAGAAGTCGAAATCATGGACCTGAAGGGCTTCGGGCAACCGATGGTGGCAGCCATCGCGCGCATCCCCGCCGATTGGGTCACGCGCGGCGGCGTCACCTGGGATCGCAGTACCCAGTGCGCGGGCAACATGATGCGAATGGGCTGGGCGGCGTCATCTGCCGATGGGCTGCACGGCTTCGAGATCCGGCCCGGCTTCAACTGGCAAGTGCAAGGCACGGAAATCAAGTTGCACCCCTGCGCGCCGATGCCGGTTCAGTCGACCCGCGACTATCTTGTGATGGTGGTGCATCAGCGCCACGCAGACCGCGCGCGCATATTGCAATACCGCGAGCGACCTGACCTTGTGGCCGCACCTCAAAACCCGAGTCAAGGCGCCAACCAGGCGCGCCAGGAGGGCGGTCAAATGCTGATCGGCTACGAAATCAATGGGCAGGAATTCCGCGAATCTTTGATCACCACCGTGACCTTCACTCAGGTGCAAGGCAACGTCGTGGGTGGCACGCCTTTCGTCTTCGCACAGCACGCGCCCGATGGCAAGTTGGACATGGACTTGGGTGAGCGATTGCGCGAGTCCATCAAGCAAGGACGGCAATGGACACAGACGTATCAGAACGACATCCTTCAGGCCATTGATCGGATCTCTGCGGAGCAGTCCCGAGGCATCACGAAGTGGCACAACGATCAGATGACGGCAATCAGCTTGAAGGGCGCGAACGATCGATCGCAAATTCGCACGCAGACGCAGCGTGAAATCTCGGAGATCTACTCCAGCACCTGGAAGACCACGCAGGACACGAGCGACCGCATGCACCGTCGCAGCCTGGAAACCATCGGTGAATACAACACCTTCCGCGACCCCGTCACCAACGCGCCCGTGCGCGCCACGATCCAT
>JANMYI010000005.1:0-7699 GCA_031381955.1 Burkholderiales bacterium | reverse complement strand
CGGCCCAGCTCGTGCCTTCATCGCGGGTGCGAAAAACGCGGTTGCCACCGGCATACAGCGTCTTCGGGTCGCCCGGCGCAAACACCAGCGGGAAGGTCCAGGCGAAGCGGTACTTCATGTCCTTTGGCGCCACGCCAGTTGACTCTTCGGGCCAAACGTTAACCAGGCGCACCTGCCGCGTGCGGTGGTCGTAACGCTGCAAGGCACCGGCGCCGCCAGGGCTGGAACCCACGGCGCCGCAGTAGATGATGTTCGGGTCTTGCGGGTGCACGGCCACGAAGCCGCTCTCACCGGTGCCCGGGTAGGTGCAATCACCCAGCGTGATCACGCCCCATTCCGAGGCGCTGGGCACCGAGATCGAGGTGTTGTCCTGCTGCGTGCCGTAAACGCGGTAGGGGTGCTGGTTGTCGGTGTCGACGCGGTAGAACTGCGCCGTCTTCTGGTTGTAGATCGACGACCAACTGGCCCCGCCGTTGAACGACACGCACGCGCCGCCGTCGTTGCCTTCGATCATGCGCTTCGGGTTAAGCGGGTCGATCCACAGGTCGTGGTTGTCGCCGTGCGGCGTGGTCACTTCGATGAAGCTGGCGCCAGCGTCGGTGGACTTCCACATCTGCAAGTTGGTGACGTACACCGTGTCGGCATGGCCAGGGTCGGCAAACACATGGGTGTAGTACCAGGGCCGGTGGATCAGGTCGCGGTTCGCGTTCACCAGGCTCCAGCGTTCGCCATGGTCATCACTGCGGTACAGGCCGGTCTTGTCGCCCGCGGCCTCCACCAGCGCATACACGCGCCCAGCCTGCGCGCCCGAGCAACTCACGCCCAGCTTGCCCAAGGGTGCACCGGGCAGGCCGTTGCGGCCGCTGAGTTCTTGCCAGGTGTCGCCGCCGTCCACCGAGCGCAACAGGCCGCTGCCCGGGCCGCCGCTGTTCAGGTGCCAGAAGCTGCGCCGCGCCTGCCAGAACGCGGCGTACAAGATGCGCGGGTTGGTCGGGTCCATGCTCAGGTCCACCGCGCCGGCATCGGGGCCGCGGTAAAGAACCTTCTGCCAGCTCTGGCCGCCATCGCGCGAACGGAACACACCGCGCTCTTCGTTCGGCCCGAAGGCATCGCCCAGCGCGGCCACGTAGACCAAGTTCGGGTCGTCGGGGTGGATGCAGATGCGCCCGATGTGCTTCGTCTGCTGCAAGCCCACACCGGCCCAGGTGCGCCCGGCGTCGCTCGATTTGTACAGGCCGTCGCCAAAAGAAACGTCAACGCGGATCGTGGTTTCGCCGCTGCCGGCGTAGACCACGTTGGCGTCGCTGCGCGCCACGGCGATGGCGCCGATGGTGGCGCTGGTGAAGAAACCATCGCTCACGCAGCGCCAGTAGACACCGCCGTCCACCGTTTTCCACACGCCACCGGCACAGGCGCCGAAGTAGAAAGTCATCGCGTCGTTAGGGTCGCCCGCCACCGCCACCACACGGCCACCGCGCGGTGGGCCGATGTTGCGCCACTTCAGGGCGTCGAGCAGCAGGCTTTCGTGCGGGCGCGGGGTGGGGGGCATGAGCGGTCTCCGTATTCATTTTTTTCGCCCGCCGCAGCGAGAACTGGGCCGGTGCAGGCCCATGGCCGGCACGCGCTGATTCTGGCGGAAGGACTGCCTGCGCTGGCATGCGCTTGCGCGGGTGCCTGGAAGAATCAGCGGCTAGCTCGACGACATGACAGAAAACACCCGCGTCGCGGGTCGTGGTGCCTGGCTCGTCAGCGACGGCAGCGCTGCGGGAACAACTCGCAGTAGCTGCTCACGTTGCACGCGCCCGGGCCCGTGCCGACGTGGATGCCGTCTGCGGCGATGATGGCGCGCATGATCGCGCGCGACAGCACGTCTGCCGCCGCGCCGCCGATCTGGTTGATGTTCGGCGCTGTGGCCACCGTGCCGGTGGCCAGCGTGAACACCGTGTCGCCGTCGCCAATGCCATGGGCCAGGCGGATGGCGCGTGCCAGGCCGTCGTCTGCCATTTGCGCCACCTTGTTGGCCTGTGCTTTCGTCAGCCGCACGTTCGTGGCCACGACCGCGACGGTCGTGGCACGCAGCAGCTCCTCCCTATCAGCCTCAGGCGCCGCCTGCGCCGTCGACAGGGTGACGTCTTGCGTGCCCAGAACGTAGCCGGCGAAGAACTCGCCCGTCGTGGCATCGAAGGTGCGCCCGCTTGAGTTGACCGCGACGATGGCGCCCACCACGACGCCGTTCGGCAGCACCGCGCTCGCCGTGCCCAGGCCGCCCTTCACGCCACCCGAACGTGCGCCCGCACCGGCGCCGACGTTGCCCATCTGCACCGGGCCGCTGTTCGCGGCACGGCAGGCGGCCGCTCCAAACGACGCGTCGGGCCGGAACGTGAACGGCGCGCAGCGCCCCGGATCGAACAGGATCGCCGAGGGCACGATCGGCACGACCACCCCGTTCGCCACCGGCATGCCGATGCCCTGGCTTTCCAGACACGTCATGACGCCATCGGCCGCGGCCAGGCCATAGGCGCTGCCGCCGCTGAGCACGACCGCGTGCGCCGTGCCGACCGCCTTCTCTGACTTCATCAGGTCGGTCTCGCGCGTGCCCGGCGCGCCGCCGCGCTGCGTGACGCCGGCGGTGGCGCCACCGCGCGCGATGATGGCGGTGCTGCCGGTCATGCCGCCCGTGCCGGTGGTGGCCGTGTAATGTCCGACCTCGATACCCGGCACGTCGGTGATCGCGTTCTTCGGGCCGGGGGTCTGTGGCAGGGTCTGCGCCAACGCCGCAGCAGCGGCGGCCATCAGGGCAGCAAACCCGACGAGGGCAGTGTGCAGTCGCATGATGTTCCCTCCGTCCTTTAGCGCCGGTTCCGGCACGCGGCCGGGAAGGTGTCGCAGTAGCTCGCTTGGCAGGAGGTGGACTTCGCTGCCAGCAAGCCATGCACGATCGCGCGCGACACCGCGTTCGCCGCCGCCGTGCCGATCTGCGTGACCACCGTGTTCGCGTCGCCCAGCGTGTCCAGCGCCAGCCGTGCCGTGCCCAGCACGAACAGCGTGTCACCATCGCCGGGCGTGTGCGCGGGGTTGATGGCGCGCGCCACGCCGTCGTCGGCCATCTCTGCGATCTTGGTCGCCTGCGACTTGGTGAGCTGCACGTTGGTGGCGACGACCACGTTCGTGCCGCTGCGCAGCGCGCCGCCGGGCAGGCTTTGCGGCACGCGGTTGGCCGGGCCGCCGGCCTTGGTCAGCGAGCGAAACTCGTTGTCCAGCGCAAGCGGCGCCGCGTACAGGTCGCCATGGCCATCGTAGGCGGCGCCCTCGGAGTTCACCGAGACGAGCGCGCCCACGATGATGCCGCTGGGCAGCACCACGCTGGCACTGCCGACACCGCCCTTGACGCCGCCGGACACGGCGCCGGTACCGGCGCCGACATTGCCCTGTGCCACCGGCCCGCTGCTCGCCGCCAGGCAGGCCTGGAGCCCGGACGTGAAGTCCGGGCGCGAGCCGGCGGGCGTGCCGCAAGTGGCGCGATCGAAGGAGACGGCCGCTGGCACGATCGGCACAACATTGCCGCCCCCGACGGGGAACCCCACGCCACGATCTTCGAGGCAACGCATGACGCCGCTGGCCGCTGCCAGGCCGAAGGCGCTGCCGCCGCTGAGCACGATGGCGTTCATGATCTCGACCAGGTTGTCGGGCCGCATCAGGTCGGTCTCGCGCGTACCGGGCGAGCCACCGCGCTGTGTGACGCCGCCGGCAACGCCCTGGCCAGTGGGGCTGGCGGCAAACACGACCGTCGTTCCGGCGTCGATGCCGGTGGCATGCCCCACGCTGATGCCGGGAACGTCGGTGATGGCGTTGTTCGGGCCGGGCACCTGGGCCCAGCCCGGGCCAGCGCAGCCCATGAGCAACATCAAGACAGCAGCGCGCAATCGACGGGGTCTCATCGTGCTCTCCTTTGCTGGTGGCACAACGTGCGGGCGGAATCCGGCCGTGCGACAACCGATGAAGATCGATGTCATGACGGGCCGCGATGTTCCCGCAGGCCGGACACCCGTGTCAACCGGATTGCGCTTTCGGCCCCGGCCTGGATCCTGGCCCGGCCCGGCCCGGCCCGGCCGATCAGGGGAACTCCAGCGCGCGTACCGGTGGCGCGACGCGGTTGCCCAGCAGGGCCTTCAGTTCATCGCCAGACAGCACCTCGCGCAGCAGCAAGGCTTGCGCCAGGGCGTCGAGTTGCCCGCGCCGCGCCGCCAGCAGCTGTTGGCAGCGCGCCTGGGCTTGCTCGAGCATCGCGCGCGCTTCCTGCAACACGGCGGCCTGGATGTCCGGGCCCAGCAGTTCCTTGGGCACGCCGGCCACGCTGAGCAAGCCGAAGGCCTTCGAAAAGCCGAGCGAGCCGACCATGTTGATGGCCAGTTCAGAGGCGCGCTTGAGGTCGTCAGACGCGCCGCTGGACACACTGCCCAGCACCAGCAACTCGGCCTCGCGCCCGCCCAGCATCATCGCCAACCGGCTGGTCAGTTCAGACTGCTGGTACAGCGGCGTTTCGTTTTCGCGGCTGATGTAGGTCACACCCAAGGCCTGGCCGCGCGGCTCGATGGTCACCCGCTCCACCGCGCCTACATGCAGCCAGTGGCCGACCAGCGCGTGGCCGGCTTCGTGGTAGGCCAGGCGTTCGCGTGTGCATTCGGTCATCAAGGCCTTGTTGGCCGAGACCTCGCCGCCGAGCTGATGCGTTTCGATGGCGCGCAGGAGGTGCTCGCTTGAGACCTGCTGCGCACCGGCTTCGGCGGCGGTGGACGCCGCCTTGTTCACGGTGTTGGCAATGTCTGCGGGCGACATGCCAGAGGACATGCGCGCCAGCGCCGCGGCGTCAGCGCTGCCGTCGTGCGCCAGCTTGCCGATGTACAGCTCATACAGGCGCTGGCGGTCCGGCAGGGTCGGCAGGCCCAGGCGAATCAGCATGTCGAAGCGGCCAGGCCGGCGCATGGCGGGGTCGACGTTGTCCTCGTGGTTGGTGGCGCCCACCACGACCACGTTGTCCAGACTTTCGAAGCCATCCATCTCGACCAGCACGCGGTTGATGATGCGGTTCAGCTCAGACTCCGCGCCGCCGCCCTGGCTGCTTTGGGTGCGCCTGCCGATGCCGTCGACTTCGTCGATGAACAGCACGCACGGTGCACTCTTGCGCGCCAGCTTGAACAGATCCTTGACCTTGCTGACGCCGGCGCCATAGAACATGGCGGTGAAGTAGGAGCCATCCACCGCGATGAAATTGGCCTTGCTTTCGCCCGCCAGTGCCTTGGCCAGCAAGGTCTTGCCCGTGCCGGGCGGGCCGACCAGCAACACGCCGCGTGGCGCCGACGCGCCCAGCCGCGCATAGCGCGCGGGGTCGTGCATGAAGGCCTTGACCCGGTTCAACCCCGCCTTGGCCTCGTCGTTGCCAATCACATCGGCGAAATTCGTAGCCGGGCGCGCCGTCAGTTTGGTTGCCGCGCCGCCCATGCCGGTTTGCAGCTTGGTGGCCATGACCAGCGCCGCCACGACGGTGCCCAGCACGAGCAGCGGCGACAGCAGCTTGTCGAGCGTGTCCAGCATGCGGCGGCTCGCGGTGCGCGCATCGACACTCACGCTGACCAGCGAAAAACCCGAGGCCGCGCTGTTGTCGGCCAACTGGTCTAGCGTGGTGCCGGCGCAGCCCAGGGCGGTACAACCGGGCAGGGTCGAGCTGGCCTTCTGTCCGTCTTTCAGCGTGTAAAGCACCAACCCGGGCTGGCCCCTGGCAAGCGCCACGGCCGACAACTGGCCGGCGTCCAATGCCTGGCGGAACTGTGAAGCGCTTTGCTCATGCGCCAGCCACTCATTGGGCGCCTGCTCGAATTGCAAGGCCTCGGGGCTCTTGCGGGCATCGCCTTCTTGCACCGCCTTGCCGGACAGGCTGAGCAAGCCTGCAAACAACAGGGCCGCCAGCGCAATGCCCAGCGACACCCGAGGGTGAGCGCGCGTGCGCTTGAGAATTTTCTTCAAGGTGTTCATCGAAGGCCTAACAGATGGCGCCACAAAACCCACCGGTTCGCCAAGCCTTCGGCCAGACCGCCGAGCCGGGCCGCAGCGGTGGCAGGGGAGCGCTGCCGATGTGATGCTTCAGCTTAGCGCTTCAGCTGCGCCATTCATTGACGGAAGTGAACCGAGATTGCGGGCGACTTTCGTCCGGGTAAATCAAACGCATGGTGTTTGGGTGGAACATGCGCAGCGGTTTCGACAAGGGGGATTGAGCCGCCTGGCGCTTGACAAGCACCCATTGGGCGAGGCTCGGGTTTAGCAGCGACATAATGCGCGCCATGTCTGCACAGCCCTCGCCATCGGTGGCGCTCTTCGGTTGGCGTTGGCGCAAGCCATCAGCCTGAGCCACCTAGCGCGCCCTGGCGTTCACCAACGCCAGGCGCTGCAAGCCCCATCCCGCAGTCGCACCAGCGGCAAAACAGCGGGTATCAAATCGGGATCGAAACGGGGTGACGAACTGATCACCTCGTGCCATCAATGGGATCGAGATCACATGCTGCTGATGATCGACAACTACGACAGCTTCACCTTCAACCTGGTGCAGTACTTCGGCGAACTTGGGCAAGAGGTTCGAGTGTTTCGCAATGACGAGATCACGCTTGAAGGCATTGCCGCGCTGAAGCCCGCGCAACTGGTGCTGTCGCCCGGCCCCTGTTCGCCGGCGCAGGCCGGTATCTGCGTGGATGCGATTCGCCACTTCACCGGCAAACTGCCGATCCTGGGCGTGTGCCTGGGCCACCAGGCCATCGGCGCGGCGCTGGGCGGAGAAGTCGTTCGCGCGCAAACGCAAATGCATGGCAAGGCCGATGTGCTGAGCACCGACGAGCAAGGCGTTTACCGCGGCCTGCCGAGGCAGTTTTCGGTGATCCGGTATCACTCGCTGGCCATCGCGCGCGCCAGCCTGCCGGCCGAGCTGGAGGTGACCAGCACGGCGCAAGACGGTGAGATCATGGGCGTGCGCCACCGCGCATTGGCCGGCACGGCCACGCCGCTGGAAGGGGTGCAGTTCCACCCCGAATCCATCCTCACCGAACATGGCCACGCCATGCTGCGCAACTTTCTGGAGATGCACTGATGAACGTGGTTGACCTGCGCAGCGACACCGTCACCCGCCCCACCCCCGGCATGCGCGAGGCCATGGCCGCGGCGCCGCTCGGCGACGATGTGTTTGGTGACGACCCCACGGTGAATGCGCTGCAAGAACGCATCGCCGCGCTGCTGGGCAAGCAAGCGGCGCTGTTCATGCCCAGCGGCACGCAAAGCAACCTGGCGGCCATCATGGCGCATTGCGGGCGGGGCGATGAATACCTGGTGGGCCAGGGCGCCCACACCTACCGCTACGAAGCCGGCGGCGCGGCCGTGCTGGGCAGCGTGCAGCCGCAGCCGCTGCCCAACCAGTCAGATGGAACGTTAAGCCTGGCCGACATCGAAGCCGCCATCAAACCCGATGACGAACACTTTGCCCGCACCAAATTGCTGGCGCTGGAAAACACCATGGGCGGGCGTGTGCTGCCGCAGGCTTATGTGGACGCGGCCACGGCATTGGCCCATGCGCACGGCCTGGCCACGCATCTTGATGGTGCGCGGCTGTTCAACGCCGCCGTCAAACAGGGCGTTGCGGTAGCCGAGCTGGTGCAGGGCT
>JANMYI010000779.1:0-12542 GCA_031381955.1 Burkholderiales bacterium | reverse complement strand
AAGCAGGAATACACGCAGCGGCTGCTGGCGGCCATCCCGCGCGGGTACCGCGCGGCCGCCTGATTCAACGCGAGGGTGAGCGCGCACCCGATTCACTGCTGGCCACGACCAGCCGCTCATCCACCCAGCGCAACAGGTCGGTCCACATCTGCCGCACATCTGAATCGTTAGGGATGCGCGCGGCATGGGGTAGCTCCAGCGTGACCACCGGCACGCCCAGGCTCAGGCCGCCGTAGGCGCCCAGCGAGCCGGGGAACACGCCCACGCGGTCGAGGAACAGGCGGCCGAGCTTTTGCGGCGGCTCGTGCGGGCCGTCGAAATCGAGCACGGCATAGGGCGCATGGATGCTGACGATGAGGTCGGGCTTCCATTGCTCGATGGTTTCCACAATGAAGCGGGTTTCGGGCTCCGAGTTGGCCTGCGGCCCGGGCCAACGCCGCGGGTCGCGTTGGGTGCGCTGCACCCAATGGCTCTGCGCTTGCTGGGCCCAGCCTTGTGTCGGGAAGTTGCGGTTCAGGTCCACGTTGCGGGCGTTGGTGCGCGTGGGCTTGGCCTTGAGCAAGCCGTCTGGGTTGACCACCGGCACGAAGCGCCAGTTCACCGCCGCCGGGTTTTCCACGGCCAGGTTGAGCCAGCGAAACGCCAGCGTGGCCGACGACATTTCATCGCCATGAATCCCCCCCAGCACCAGCACTTTCAGCGCCGGCTTGGCCGGCGCATCGGGCAGCTCTTCGGCCGCGGCGGGCAGCACGTCGCGCTGGTACAGCGGCACGCCGTTGACCGAGCGCGCCCCCGATGCGTCCAATATCGCGGCCTCGCATTGCTGTTGAGTCAGGTCGGCCAGCTTCTTGGCGAGTTCGCGGCAACCCTGCTCGGGGGCCGCGTGCGCCAGCGAAACGATGGCCAGGGTGAGCCACAGCGTGCAGAGTCGTCGAATGAGCATGGTGAGCGCGGGCTTTCGGGCAAATTCAGGCCAGCCAGCAGTCTAGGCAGCGTGGTTCGCATCCGCGGCCTTGAATACCGCAGCGTTTGCCCACCACATCACCGCACTGAAGCTGCGCCCAAACGGCGCAGAGAAGCCCGAAGCGCCGGAGTGTCCTGCGCCAGCGCATGTTAGCGCTGCGGCTGAACCTGCCGCAGCGCGCGCGAGCGCCGGGGCTTCGCGCGAATCAGGCCCCGTCCCAGATCACCGGCTTGCGCGAACCCACCCAGCGCTCGTAGCTGCGCGCGTACTTGTCTTCGATCTTGTTGCGCTTGACCTTGAAGGTGGGTGTGATGAGGTCGTTGTCGACCGTCCAGGCCTCGGTGGTGACGACCAGGCAGTCGAGCTGTTCGTGCGGGTCCAGCCCGGCGTTGATGGCCTGCATGTGCGCCGCCAAGGAGGCTTCCAGTTCACTGCGGCCCGCGGCCGTGCCGGCTTGCTTGGCGCCATCCGGGTTGAGCATCACCAGGCCCAGCGGCTGGCCCAGGTTGGCGCCGGTCACGCAGCAGGCTTCGATGGCCGGGTGCATCACGAGCTTGTCCTCAATGGGGGCCGGCGCCACGTACTTGCCCTTGCCGGTCTTGAACAGATCCTTGACCCGGCCCGTGATCTTCAGGTTGCCTTCGGCATCGATCGCGCCCTTGTCGCCGGTGTGCAGCCAGCCGTCTTCGGTGAAGGCCGCGCGGGTCAGCTCGGGCTCCTTGAAGTAGCCGAGCATCAGGCCGCCGCTTTTCATCTGCACCTCGCCGTTGGCGGGGTCGATGCGGTGCTGCACGCCCACATAGGGCGGGCCCACGGTGCCCGGGCGCGGCTTGCCCAGCAAGGTGCCGTGCGAGATGGCGCAGTTTTCGGTCATGCCATAGCCTTCGACGATGTCCAGCCCCAGGCGGCCGTACCAACGCAGCAGCTCCGGCGGCATGGGCGCGGCGCCGCCGGCAGCGATGACGCATTCATCCAGGCCCAGCGCGGTGAGGATCTTCTTGCGCACGATGCCGCGCAGGATCGGGATCTTCAACAAGCGGTTGAGCTTTTCGGCCGGCATCTTGGCCTGCACGCCTTGCTGGAACTTCACCCACAGCCGCGGCACCGAGAAAAACACGGTGGGCTTGGCGCGCACCATGTCGGCGTTAAACGTTTCGAGTGACTCGGCAAAGTACACATGCATGCCCGACGCCAGCACGCCAAACTCGGCCAGCGCGCGCTCGGCCACGTGCGACAGCGGCAGGTAGCTCAGGAAGCGCGCGTTGGGGTTGATGGCGTCAACCCGGTTGATGGCGGCGGTGATGCTCCAGGCAAACGTGCCCAGGCTGTGCATCACGCCCTTGGGCATGCCGGTGGTGCCCGAGGTGTACATGATGGTGGCCAACTCGTCGGCGCCGCGCACCGGTTTGCCTTGCAGCGGCGCGGTGCGCGCCACGATGTCGGCCCACTGCGGGTAGTCGTTGGCCGGGGCCAGTGGCATGCCGATGCAAGCCAGACCGGCCGGGATGCCGGGCTTCATGCCGGCCCAGCCGTCGAGCTTGCCCACGAACAGCAGCTTGGCTTCGCTGTGGCTGAGGATCTGGCGGATCGTTTCGGCCGCCAAGGTGGGGTACAGCGGCACCGAAACGTAACCGGCCACCCAGATGGCCCAGTCGGCCATCATCCACCAGGCGGTGTTCTTGGAGATCAGCGCCACCTTGTCGCCGGGTTTGAGCCCCAGGCTTTGCAGGTGGGCGGCGATGCGGCGCACTTCGCCGGCCACCTGGCCCCAGGTGAAGTCGCGCACCACGCCGCCGCCCATGGGCTGGGTGAAGACAACGCGATCGGGCGCTGTCTTTTCCCAGTGATACAGGCGTTGCAGCGCCAAGGTGTCTTCGGCGACGGGCGTGGGCATGGGCATGGGCAGATCTCCTGAGCACCTGGCGCGGCCACAGCGGGCGCGCCTTCGGGCCGGCTAGGCTAGCCAATGCGCCGCGCTTCCAACAGCGCGGACTACCCGCATGCGGCGCGCGGCGGCTGACCCCTCAAGCCGCTTCGCGCTCGATCGCTTCTTGCAGTTGCTCCTGCATGCGGCGCACGCTGCGCAGCGCCAGTGTGGGTTCGATGCGGCCCTGCGTGGCAATCGCCGGGATCTTGTCTTCCAGCGTATCGGGCGCGTCGAGCATGAGCTGCACCATCATCGACATGGCCAGCACCTGTGGGCGTTCGAGTGCCGGGACGATCAGCCCGCTGGCCTGCGCCGACACATGGTGGCGCACACTGGCCACGGCGGCCGGGCCCACGCCCCAGCTCTCGCACAACGCAGCGGCCAGGGCGTCGTGGCTGACGCCAAAGGCGGCGCGCTCCTGCTCGGTCAATTCGGTGTCGCTGACGGCGCCGCGCAGCAAGGGCCGGTAAGTGGCGGCGGCGTGGCGGAACAGCACCGCCTTGCCGCACTCTTCAAACAACCCGGCGGAGTGTGCGGCCCAGGAGTCTTGCGACAGCTGCGAGGCCAGCCGGCCCATCAGCAAGCCGCGCGCGGCGGCGCGTTGCCAGATCGGTTCCAGCTCGGCCGCCGGCGGAAATGCCGCGCGCAGGCCGAGCTCGAAGGTGATCCCGGCGACCTCGCGCATGCCCAGATAGGTGATGGCCTGCTGCACGCTTTGCACGCGCCCGCGCACGCCGTACAACGACGAGTTCACCGCCTTGAGCACCGCCGCGGCCAACGCCATGTCGGCCTCGATGAGATGCGTGGCGGCTTGCAGGTTCATGTCCTCTTCGGCCATCAGCAAAGACAACCTGACCAGCGACTCGGGCTTGGCGGGGATGTCGATCTGCAAGTTGCGAAGTTGGGGGTCAACCGGCATGGGGCACGCTCGCGGACGGATGGCGAAGGCGCCGATGCTGGCAGCCTGGGCGGCGCGGTAAGGCAGAAAAAAGGGCGCCTTTTCGTATCAGGCGCCCTTTAGCTGCGGCGCGGCGCCACGGGTGATGACGCGGCCAGCGATTTTTTGGTGATCACGTTCTTGTCGACGCTCAGCACTTGTCTCCAGCCGGCCCCCGCCCGGCCAGTGGCCCGGCCGCTGACAGCCGGGGCGGCACTGGCCGCGAGTGCGAGGATTTTAGGTATGCGCCCCGGCAACCTCATCCGGACTTTCCCGCCGCACCAGGAATTCAGGGTTAGCCCCGGGGCACCAAAACAACACTCGGTTGCGACAGGCTTTGAACCCACCTGGCAACCCGTTCAATAATCGGACAGCTATGTCTGGTGGCACCGCCTTCGCCTGATTGGTTCGCGCTGGGTTCAAGCTCCACATGGTCTTTCTTGAACTTGTTTAATGATTGAGGGCTCCCCCGTGGGAAACAAACTGTACGTAGGCAACCTGGCCTATTCCGTGCGCGACGAATCGCTCCAACAGGCGTTCGCGCCGTTTGGAACGGTGACATCCGCGAAGGTCATGATGGACCGTGAAACCGGCCGCTCGAAGGGCTTCGGCTTTGTCGAGATGGGCTCCGATGCAGAGGCCCAAGCGGCCGTCAACGGCATGAACGGCCAGGCCATTGATGGCCGTGCGGTCGTCGTCAACGAGGCCCGCCCGCGCGAAGAGCGCCCGGGTGGCTTTGGTGGCGGCGGTGGTGGCGGTGGCCGCAGTGGCGGCGGCGGCGGTTATGGCGGCGGTGGTGGCAGCGGCGGCGGTGGTGCCGGCGGCGGCGGTGGTGGCCGCAGCCCCTACGGCAGCGGTGGTGGCGGCGGTGGCCGCAGCCCCTATGGCAGCGGCGGTGGTGGTGGCCGCAGCGGTGGCGGTGGTGGCGGCTATGGCGGCGGCGGCGGCGGTGGCAGCCGCGGCGGCTACTGAGCGTCGCACAGGAGGGCCTGCGCTCAGCGCGGCTCTTCGGCCCCGAAGAAAGCGGCCAGGCCACTGCGCCTGCTGATGCCATGCGATGAGAGCCACGGGCCTTGCTGAGCTCGTGAAGACTGAAGGCGCGGCCGCTTGGGCGCGCCTTTTTTCATTGGTTGACTTTATTGCCCTTGCCGGCGCTTGCGCCCGCGGCCCTGCACCGCGCGGTCGAACAGGCCGTTGGGCAAGACGCGCAACAGGCGCACCACCCACGCCATCTGCCAAGGAATGACGCGGTAACTGTCGCCATTCAAGATGGCCGCATGGGCGCGCTCAGCGAACGCCCCCGCCGGCATCAGGAATGGCATGGCGTAGCGGTTGCCTTGCGTCAACGGCGTGTCGACGTACCCTGGCAGCAGCGTCACCACGCGCACGCCCGAGCCGCGGCATTCGGTGCGCAGGCTTTCGCAATAGCTGATGGCCGCGGCCTTGCTGGCGCAGTAGGCGCCATGCCCGGGCAGGCCGCGAATGCCGGCCACGCTGGCCACGCCCACCAGCGTGCCGCTGCGGCGCGAGCGCATGGCGCCCAGGAACGGCTGGAAGGTGGCCGCCAGCCCCAAGTTGTTGGTCAGGAAGGTGCGGCGCATCACCTCCAGGTCGGCGAACACCTCGGTATCCATGCCCACGCTGATGCCGGCATTGGCCACCACGATGTCAGGCAAGCCCTGCTGTTCGATGCATGCGAGCGCCGCCGCGTTGATGCTGGCCGGCTCGCTCACATCAGCGGCATAGGCGCGCGCCTGCTCGGGGCCGATGCCCTTGGCGCGCAGCCAGTCGTCGATCGCTTCGCGCCGCCGCGCCACCAAGGCCAGGCGGGCGCCGCTGCGCGCGAAGCGTTCAGCCAGCGCCTGGCCGATGCCGCTGGACGCACCGGTGATGAAGACCAGTGGTGCGGCCATCGTCGTTACCCCTTGTGCGCCGGCGCAGCAAAGACAGCGCGCATGCGGCCCTTGAGTTCAAGCAGCCGGGCGAGGTGGTCGTATTCCAGGCCATCGGCGTGGATGTGGCTGGCGCCTTGCACCACCGTCACCGGCAAGTGCGAGCGCAGGCGCTCGGTGTCCAGGAACGCATGCAGGAACTCGCCCTGGATCAGCAGCGGGCGGCCCGCGGCATCGAGGCTGTCGACCTGCGCGCCGCCGAGCAATTGCACTTGCGTGCCGTCGCCATTGCTCACCGCGCGCCTGGCGTGGGCCAGCGTCACCCGCCCGCCTGGCGCCACGGCGCGGATGCGCACGGCGTCAATCTCGATGCGGTCGGTGTCGGGATAGTGGCGCATCTGCTCGCCTTCGATGCGCAGCTTGAGCTGCCCGGAAGGGTCGAAGCGCTCCACGGCAAAGCGGCGCATGGTGTAGTCGGGCTCGGTGCGCACGGCCTCGGGTTCGCTCGCCTGTGCCGCGCCCGGGCTGTGCTTGACCAGCCACCAGCTGCCCAGCGCCAGCAAGGCCATGGTCAGCAGCGGCAGCGCATTGCTCACGCCGCTGCGCAGCCTTTGGTGCCAGGGCGGGCGCGCGCGGCGCAAGCCTTGCACCGGGCCCAGGCTGATGGGCACCTCGGGCAGGTCGGGCAGGTGCAGTTCAACGGCCATTCAGGTGCCGCCATCCAGGGTGCGCAGTTGCCCTTGCAGCAGCGCGGCGTAGCGCCCGCTGGCCAGCAACAGCAGGTCGCAGAACTCGCGCGCCGCGCCATGGCCGCCGCGCTCGCGGGTCACGTGATGGGCCAGCGCCTGGGCCTCGGGGTGGGCATTGGCCGGGGCACAGGCCAGGGCGGCGCGCGCCAGCAGTGGCAAATCCGGCCAATCGTCGCCCATGGCGGCGGCTTCGTCCCAGCCGCAGCCCAGTTGGGCCAACATGTCCTGTGCAGCCGCCAGTTTATCGGCCACGCCATAGCGGGCATGCGCCAGTCCGAGATCGCTGATGCGCTTGCGCACGGCGGGTGAGTCGCGGCCGGTGATGATGAGCGGCGTGATGCCCGCTTGAACCAGCAGTTTGAGGCCCTGGCCGTCGAGCGTGGAGAAGGCCTTGAAGACCTCGCCGGTCTCGCCGATATACACCCGCCCGTCGGTGAGCACCCCATCGACATCGAAGAAGGCGCAGCGCAAGCCCAGGTTCGGGCCTTGCGCGCGCAGCAGCAGCTCCGGTGCGAAACGTGGAGCCGCTGGCGTGTGCACTGTCGTGCTGGCGGTGGCCATCAGATGACCTTGGCACGCATCAGGTCGTTGCTGTTGAGCGCGCCCACGAGCCGCCGCGCCGCATCGACCACCAGCACGCTGGTGATGCGGTGCTGCTCCATCACGGCAGCCGCCTCCACGGCCAGCGCGTCGGCGCGAACCAGCCTGGGGCTGCGGTGCATCACCTCGCTGGCGCGCAGGGCCAACAAGTCGGCGCCGCGTTCGATCAGGCGGCGCAGGTCGCCATCGGTGAAGATGCCCAGCACCTGCTCATCCGCCCCCACCACGGCCGTGAAGCCCAGGCCCTTGCGGCTCATTTCGCGCAGCATGTCGGGCAGCGCGGCGTTGGCGCCGACGCGGGGCACGGCGTCGCCGCTGCGCATCAGGTCGTGCACATGCATCAGCAGTTTGCGCCCCAGGCTGCCGCCGGGGTGCGAACGCGCGAAATCGTCTTCACGAAAACCGCGTGCATCGAGCAGTGCCACGGCCAGCGCGTCGCCCAGCGCCATTTGCGCCGTGGTGCTGGCCGTGGGCGCCAGGTTCAGCGGGCAGGCTTCTTGATCGACCGCGCTGTTGAGCACGGCGTCGGCATGTTGGGCCAGGGTGGAGTCGGGCCCGCCGGTCATGGCCACCAGCGTGACACCGATGCGCCGGATGGCCGGCAAGATCGCCGCCAGCTCGTCGCTTTCGCCGCTGTTGGAAATCGCCAGCACCACGTCGCCAGGCATGACCATGCCCAGGTCGCCGTGGCTGGCCTCGCCGGGGTGAACGAAGAACGCCGGCGTGCCGGTGGAGGCCAACGTGGCAGCGATCTTGCGGCCCACGTGGCCGCTCTTGCCCATGCCCATCACGATCACCCGGCCACGGCATTCGAGCATGGCGCGCAGGGCCGCGATGAAGCCGCCGTCCACCCGCTGCGCCAGGGCCAGCAGGGCCTGGGCCTCGATCTCGATGGTGCGCGCGGCCAGTGCCGCGGCGCGTTGCGCATCGAAGGTTGGGGCGGGGTTCAGCACCGTTTGGCGTCGCATAGCATCGCTCGATTCTAGGAGCGCACTGCGCCGCGGAGCGGGCTTGGCCACCACCCTCGAACTCGTCTTGTTGTACCTGGTAGCCGCCGTGGCCGGCGTGGTGGCCTGCCGCCTGGCGCGCCTGCCGCCGGTGTTGGGTTACCTGCTGGTGGGCGTGCTGATCGGCCCCAACGCGCTGGCGCTGGCGCGCGACTCGGCCGGCGTGGTGCACCTGGCCGAATTTGGCGTCGTCTTCCTGATGTTCGCCATCGGCCTCGAATTCAACCTGCCCAAGCTGCGCAGCATGCGCACCCAGGTCTTCGGCCTGGGGCTGATGCAGGTGACGCTGACGATGCTGGGCGCCGTGCTGGGCAACGTCATGCTGGCCTGGGCCTTCCACGCCGCAGGCAAGCCCTGGGACCTGGGCTGGCAGGGCGCGCTGGTGCTGGGCGGCGCCATGGCCATGAGCAGCACGGCCATCCTGGTCAAGCTGATGTCCGAACGGCTGGAACTCGAAAGCGAACATGGCCGCCGCGTGATGGGCGTGCTGCTGTTTCAAGACCTGGCCGTGGTGCCGCTGCTGGTGTTGATCCCGGCGCTCAATTCCAGCGGCGCCGACCTGGCGCGCTCGCTCGGCGTGGCGGCAGTGAAGGCCACCCTGGTGCTCACGCTGCTGCTGGTGGGCGGGCAGCGTGTGATGCGCTGGTGGCTCACGTTGGTGGCGCGGCGCAAGAGCGACGAGCTGTTCATGCTCAACCTGCTGCTGGTCACGCTGGGCCTGGCCTGGCTCACCGAGCGGGCCGGTTTGTCACTGGCGCTGGGCGCCTTCGTGGCGGGCATGCTGGTGGCCGAAACCGAGTTCAAACACCAGGTTGAAACGGACATCCGGCCGTTCCACGATGTGCTGCTCGGGCTGTTCTTCATCACCGTGGGCATGAAGCTCGACTGGCATGAGCTGTGGGACCACTGGCTGCTGGTGTTGCTGCTCACGGCGCTGCCGGTGCTGGCCAAATTTGCGCTGGTGGCCGCGCTGGCCCGCGCCTTCAAGGCCGCGCCCGGCGTGGCGCTGCGCACCGGCTTGTACCTGGCGCAAGCCGGTGAGTTCGGCTTCGTGCTGCTCAGCCTGGGCAGCGAACACGGCGTGGTCAGCCCGCGCTGGGGCAGCACCATCCTGGCGGCCATGGTGCTGTCAATGCTGGCCACGCCTTTCATCGTGATGGCCAGCAACCGCATCGTGATGCGCCTGTCGGCCAGTGACTGGCTGATGCAATCGGTGCAGCTCACCAGCATCGCCAAACGCGCCATCCAAGCGCAGGCCCACGTCATCATCTGCGGCTATGGGCGCAGCGGCCAGAACCTGGCCAGCATCCTGCACCGCGAGGGCATTCCGTACATGGCGCTCGACCTCGACCCCGACCGCGTGCGCCAGGCCGCCGCCGCCGGCCAGAACGTCGTCTTCGGCGACGCCGCGCGGCTGCAAAGCCTGATGGCCGCCGGGCTGGCGCGCGCCAGCGCGGTGGTTGTGAGCTACCCCGACACGCCTTCAGCGCTGAAGATCCGGCGCCTGGTGCGCGAGCACGCGCCCAAGGTGCCGGTGGTGGTGCGCACGATCGACGACACCGACCTGGAGCGGCTGCGCGAAGCCGGCGCCGCCGAAGTGGTGCCCGAGGCGATTGAAGGCTCGCTCATGCTGGCCAGCCATGCCCTGGTGCTGGTGGGAGTACCGATGCGCCGGGTGATCCACATCACCCGCGACGCGCGCGATGCGCGCTACGGCCTGCTGCGCGGCTACTTTCATGGCGCCGATGACGACACGGTGGGTGAATTGCAGCAAGCCCGGTTGCTCAGCGTGAGCTTGCCGGCCGCCTCCGCGCTGGCCGGCCGCGACCTGGCCAGCCTGAACCTGCCTGCGCTGGGCGTGCGGGTGGTATCGGTGCGCCGGGCATCGGGCCGGGTGCTGGATGCGCCCGACTCGCTGCTGCTGGGCGCCGGCGACACGCTGGTGCTTGCAGGGCTGCCCGAGGCGCTGGCCTTGGCCGAAGGGCAATTGCTGCGCGCGCGTTAACGTTTGAAGAAAGTCGATGGGCTGGCGCAGCCTCACGCCATCGGCAAGCCGCGCATCAGGTTGATGCGCAAACGCACCGACATCACGGCGCCGGCGGCGCGCAGCAACTCCAGCGTGGCAGGCGGGTCTTGGGCGCCAAGCTCCTTGATCTGCTCACCCTGAAGTGACCACACCACACACGGCGTCATGGCTTCCACGTTGGCCATGCGCGGCATTTCTGTGAACAGCGCCGGCTCGCCCACCAGCGAGCCCGCTCGCAATACCGCGATGCGGTGGCTGCCGGGTGGCCCGCCGGTCATGAAGACCTGCAGATTGCCCTGCTCCAGGAAGTAGGCAACGCGGCGCGTTTCGCCCTGGTGAATAAGCAACTCGCCGGCGCGAATTTCGCGCCGCGACATGTGCGTGGCCACGCTTTGCCATTGCGCGGGGCTCAGGGCGCATCGAAACGAGTCTTCGGCGGTCAGGGCCTGGATGGCGTTGACCAATGCTGTGATGTCCATGCGCGCGTGCTCGGTGGTGGCGGCCGCTGCGTTGCCGATCCCCCATTGGCCGGCAATCTTCTTTTGTTCAACGCGGAATTCTTATTGGTGCGAATTGCTCGCATTCGTGGTGATTATCGAAGCGCGGTGCCGTGCACCGCAAGCCTGAGCATGTGGGGGTGGGGTCGTACCGCTGCAAGTAGTAGAGAACGCGCCGCAGCCCGCACGAAGTATGGCTGAGCGGCTCTCTCGCCACTCATACGTACCCGGACGTACCCGGTCGTGTCCACACGCCGGGCCCGTCGCTCTGCTCGATACGGGCGGCGGCTGTCGCTTCTATCGGTGCCGTGGCGCCCGCCGCACCGAGTCCTGTCATCGGCCCGGCCTCCGACGGCCCAAATTGTTCCCAGTTTCGATGGGTCTCATCGTCATCAAAGTAGTAGCGAACGTCTGTCAGCGGCGGCGCAATGCTCCAAGTCTTCTTAATCGGAATTTGGGTTCCGACCGAGAAGACGAACTTCCCGCCGCCTTTGCACGCAACACCCAACACTGCCGCGCTCGGACGTTGATTGTCCGAGGATGGTTCGATTGAGCCTATCCAATACACGCCCCCCGAATGCGGCGTCAATGAGGGCGCCATTCTCAGGAACGCGCTTCGTGTCGCGGCGTCCTGCACCGGAGGTTCGATCATCGCCTGTTCGACTCTCCGCTTCTCAGATTCCACCACCGCCAGGGCTGGTGCCGACGAAGACGTTGCGGAAACGTCCCCCGTCTTGCGCTCGTCGACCGTGGCACCATCCTTGCCACCCGGCGCACTGTTTGACGCCGCGACGATCGCCGCGAAGTAGGCCGCAGGGATCGTTGTCTCAATCGAGGCGCCATGTTGGGGATTCCAGCGCGCCCGGAAACCGTCCGTCCCAGCGCGTTCAACTTGCTCTCGCGTCAATCGCACATAGACGGCCTCGTCGTACACGCAGCGCGAGCCTGCGCACGAGCCGACCTTTCGGCGAAGGGACTTCGCCACCAGCGTATCGCCTCCGGGTAGGTTGGCTGATCGAAAAAAGCGCCAGTCCGTGTCGGTGTAGACCGTCGAGAAGCCGATGTGCCAGAAGCTACTTCCCCCATTCTTGGCGCGACCGTGTAAAGCGTAGATCCACACCGTATCGCCCGCGCGCGCCTCCAGGTTTATGGTCGGCCCAGCGAAATTGTCGAAGCGGTCGAATTAAGAGGACGCTGGTTCAAATTTGTAGTCCTGAGCTACGCTGTGTATGCACGCAAGAACGAGCGCAATCGCGAAACAGACTCGGCTCAAGTTACACCTGATGTTGAATCAACAACAGTGCCAACGCCCGTGCATCGCGATACCACCGGGCCTGGCAAGCTGCTCGTCGCCTTGAGGGCGCTGCTGCCGCAGTAGTGCGTCTCCACGATGTGTGACGTCTCTGAACTGGGGCGAGGACGACCTTGACCTTTGGAGCAGCTTTTCCGCACGACGATATCAAGGTTTTCCCTGCACAGACGGCGTTACCGCTCAGATGACCAGCCAAGGTCCTTCCACCCATGTGCGCCGCCTTGATGAGTCGCAGCGCTTCCTCGGGGTCGTCATCGTTCATCGCGCGTCCCTTCACGCTCGCCCTTGATGAAGGGGCCGCGCCAGCCGGGCAAGGAAACCCGGTTTTCCCCCCGTCGGGATAGGCGCGGCTTACTAACTCATGCGCTCTTGCGCAACTCCTCGCGGATGGTGTGAACGCTGGTCAGGAACCGCGTCTATGCGCTGGTGAGGTGTCGGACTTGATCTTGATCTGATCGAATGGCGAGTTGGAGGGATTGCACCTACCCGGTCGCGCTGCAGGGCGGCCGGGTAGGTGCAGCCGCAATGCCAACGCGGTGGGACGCGGATCAGGGTCAGGTTGTGACTTGGGCGGTACGCCCGCAGTGCGAGGCGGCGCTCGGGATACAACAGCGCTCATGCCGAAGAAGGT
>JANMYI010000742.1:0-12991 GCA_031381955.1 Burkholderiales bacterium | reverse complement strand
ACGACCTGTTCTTCCGCGAACGCCTGCCCTGGCGGCTGGGCCTGGTGCAGCTCGATGCCGGCCCCACGCTGATGGTGCATCTGCACGGCGACGTGGGCAACGAGCCGCAACGCGTGCGCGTTGGCGCGCGGCTTGACCGCGCCGGCCGTGCCGTGGTGATCGCGTTCCCCGAACTGGAGACCCCCAACATGGCTGACGACATGATGCTGCGTGAAATGACCAGTGACCCGAAGTTCCGCAAGGTGCTGGTCACCGATGGCAAAACGGCCGTGGGCCATGCGCTGGTGCACGCGCTCATCAAGGCCGGCGCCGAGCTGGTGTGGGTGGGCCATGCCGAACCCTGGAAGCAGATGCCGGGCATGGCTGACATCAGCACCTTGCCGCAGGTGAGCCTGGTGCCGCTGGACCTGAGCAACGGCCGCTCGGTCACCGAGCTGGCGGGCGCCATCGGCGGCAAGGTTGACATCGTCATCAATAACGCCGAGCTGCACCGCACATTCGGCATTGCCGCGCGCCGCGGCACCGATGTGGCCCGCGCCGAGATGGACATCAACTACTTCGGCCTGCTGCGCCTGGCGCAGGAATTCGGCCCCGCGCTGAAAGGCCGCGCCGCGGATGGTGCAGCCCACGCCACGGCGTGGGTCAACCTGCTGTCGATCTACGCCCTGGCCAACTTCCCGCCGCATGGCACGTTCTCGGCCAGCAAGGCGGCGGCACATTCACTGGCGCAATGCCTGCGCGCCGAAATGCGGCCGGCCGGCATTCGCGTGGTGAATGTATTTCCCGGCCCGATCGACGACGAATGGAACCAGAACATGCCGCCACCCAAACTCAGCCCCGAGGCACTGGCCCATGCCATCGTCAAGGCCTTGCGCGATGGTGTCGAAGATGTGTACCCGGGCGACGTGGCGCAGGAATGGCTGGAACGCTGGCGCGACAACCCCAAGGTGCTGGAACGCGAGTTGGCCGCAGGCGGATGAAGCGATGAACAACACTGAACTTTTAGCCGCCATGGCCGGCGCGCTGTGCAGCGGCGGCGTCCGCGTCATTGACTTGACGCAAACGTTAACGCCGGAATTTCCACAGATCGCCCTGCCGCCCGAAATGGGCCAGTGCTGGCCTTTTCGCATCGAAGAAGTCAGCCGTTACGACGAGCGCGGCCCGGGCTGGTACTGGAACAATTTTTCCTGCGGCGAGCACACCGGCACGCACTTCGATGCGCCGATTCACTGGATCAGTGGGCGGCACTTGCCGAACAACGCGGTGGACACGATTCCCGTGCAGCACTTCGTGGCGCCGGCCTGCGTGATCGACTGCCACCTGCAAGCCCAGCAAGACCCCGACTACCTGCTCAGCGTGGCCGACATCGAGGCCTTCGAGGCCGCGCACGGCCGCATCCCCGCCGGTGCCTGGGTGCTGATGCGCACCGACTGGAGCAAGCGCCACGACCCCGTGGCCTACCAGAACTTCGACGAAACCGGCCAGCACACGCCCGGCCCCAGCAGCGAAGCGGTGCAGTTTTTGGTGACGCAGCGCGATGTGCTCGGCTTTGGCTCAGAAGCCATCGGCACCGACGCCGGCCAGGGCTACCACCTGCGCCCGCCCTACCCCTGCCACCACTACATGCACGGCGCCGGCCGGCACGGCTTGCAGTGTTTGACGAACCTCGACTTGTTGCCCGCCACCGGCAGCCTGCTGATCTGCCCGCCGCTGAAGATTCAACAAGGCAGTGGTAGCCCGTTGCGGGTGTTGGGGTTGGTGGCGAGTTGACGTCAAGTTGCGCCAGGCAATCGGCGTACAGGCGGTCGCATGGCTCGGCCTTGGCGGCTGTCGTGCTCGGTGCTCAAGGTTGTGGGGCGCACAGCAGCAGCTGAGCAGCGCCAGCGGCACCCGTCACGCACTCAAGCAAGGTCTTGGCACTGGCAGCCTCAGCCGTCGCTATTTGACTTCTGCTCGCGCCAGCTTGAAGCGGGGCGCCAACCGGTAACGTTGAGTACGTTGCCATGCCGAAGCCTCTGCCATCGGGGCTGATTGAAGCCATCTGCCGGGCGTTGATTCGGGCCTGCGCGCCTGCGGCAATGAAAGACAGCGCGCTCAATGCTGCATTCTTCATCGCGGTGGCGTTGCCTTCAGAGGTGTGTCGGGCCGCAGCAGCATCCAAGGTTTCAGCCGCCAGTCGCAAATGCTCGGCTGATTTTTCCTTGCTGCTTCTGCGCAGCTCGCGCATGCCGGCAAAGTAGTGCGCGCGGCCGTACGCCTGTACTGCCCTGGCGCTCTCATCTGCCCGTTGCGGCGCAGCACCTGCATCCAACAGCAGGTTGGCACTTTGACTCCTCGCCCGCTCCGACGCGTGCATCAGTGCATTCCAGCCGTTGGCGTCGACCTTGGCCACATCCGCGTTTCGGTCGAGCAAAGCGCGCACGACCGCGGGCTGTTCGAGTCGCGCCGCAAACATCAAGGCGGTCATGCCGAAATGCTCATTGCCCCACAACCGGTGCCCGGGCATGAAGTTGTTCCTGGCCGTCGACAGATCAGGCGGCACGCCAAGGTCCAGCAGGTACGAAGCCACCTCGGTTGCATCGGGGCTCTCGAAGGCCAAGGCAGCGTGCAAGAGCGAATAGCCCGCCACGTTCACGGCCGTGACGGACTCGCCGCTCGTGATCAACAGCCGCAGCGTTTCCAGGCGCTGGCGCGGCGACTTGGGGTGAGGCACCCCCACTGCCGCGAAGTGCGCGGCTGTGCCGCCATCTCTGTCTCGCGCTCCAATCTTCGCGCCCTTTTGCAAGAGTTCACGAACCAGTTCGGCGTCGCCATGCGCCGCCGCGTACATCAGCGGTGTGGTCCTGCCGGGTGGCGTGGTCTGGTTGGCGTCGTAGCCGTCCTTTCGGATGATCTCGCGCGCCTTGTCCAGGCGCCCAGCCGCCAGGTCCCAACTGTTTGTCGTGCCGCAACCGGCGATCAACAGAAGAACAAGGGGGACGAGTGTTGCGAGCAGCCTCGATCGCCACGGTGTTGACAGGATGTGCATGAGGCCACCCGGTTGTGTTGCCACTTTCGTCACTGGCCTGCATTCGCGAACGCCAGGTCGCGCAGCAGCAATTGCACCGTCTCGCGGCCGGCCAGCACTTCGGGCTTCATCGGGTCGCCGCCGCCGTGAACCACGTTTGAACGCACCAGCGTGGCCTGTTGCAGATCGAACAACGCGGCCACCATCTGGCGCTTGTCCACCGGCCCGCCGGGAACAAAGACCACGCTGTAGCTCATGCCGCCGGCGGTGAAGATAGGGCCGGCCGCAACCGACAGCGCGAGCCCGGCGGCGAACCGGGCCACCCCCAGTGTCGCCGCCTTGCCGGAAGACAGGCTGTGCCCAGTGACCCCGATGTAGATCAGGCTCGATCGGCCGCTGCGCTGCGCCACGATGGCGGCGGCCTGGCGTACCTTGTCTGGTGTTGCCGTGTCAGTAGAAGCGCTGCTCGCGCTTGCTTGCGGCGCGGCCGCCGCAAGGCTGCGCCGAAACACGTCGGTCGACAGGGTATGAAGTGCGCCCAAGTATTCGGCGTCACCGGAAAGTTCGGGCGCGATCCAGACCGGCTGCGGCCGCACCGACACGTCTGCATCAATGTCCTGCGCCACGCGCTTGGGGGCATTCACCTCATCGTGCAAGGCGCCGCAGACGAACGGAATCAGCTGCGTGCGAATCCGCACATCGCTGGCATCGAAGTACTGGGCCGTGGCCGCCATCAAGGCTTGCGCCCCCTGCCTCGCATTGCTGATGACGAAGTAGTCGCCCTCCACCAAGGGACTGTGGTTCAGGCAAACATCCACGATGAGCAGCGTGCCCGCCGCGCCGACGGCCGAGGCGTGTGCCACCAGCCGGCGGCTCGTTGGCGGCGCGGCCGTGCTGCATGCCGCGAGCAGCAGCAACGTCGCAAGAGCCGGGGTTAGTTTGTTGTGCATGACTTGTCCATCAACAACAACCTACTTCGAGGGCCAGCGCTCCCGGATGCCTTGAATCAACGCGGCAAGGTTCTCGCGCACGGCGCCTTCGCGCGCCTGCACGGTTCGGGTGCCACCCGCGAACGCAGTGGAGCTGAACGATGAGTCGTACGTTTCGGACCAGATGGTGCTGCCGTCCTTGGCCACGAACTTGTAGACGACGAGCATGCGCGCGGTGTAGTGCATGATCGACAGGTCTTTCTGGTCTTGCGACAACACCGACACGTGCAGATCGATGTCACCTTGGGTGGTCGACACACCGGCGAAGATGCCCGACTTGTTCAGTGTCGCAACCACCGCGGCCAGAATGTCAGCGTTGGCGATCATCTTAGCCGTGCCGAAGCTGCCCTGCTTGCCGCCGGACACCTCGGCGACGCGAACGCCCAAGGGAATCTGCCGGTTCGGGCCCAGGCTGGTGTCGGGAACCATGCGCGACGTGTCCATCGACCCACAGGCCACGAGCGCGCATGCGCAAACGAGCAAGGTCAGCCCGCGCGCGATGTCGGTGGCGCGCGTCTGACTGGAAGACGGCTTATTGGTCATTGTCGGCACGCGTTGGTGGTGCTGCCGGCTTTGGCAGCGGCGCAGCAAACCCCTGCTCCTTCATGCACGCTTCGAGCTGGCGGCCGCCGTGGATGCCGAACATGATCGTGTTGGTCAGCATCATCACTGTGGCCTGGTGCAACTGGGCACTCTGGTAACTCTCGCGGCGGTAGGTGTTGGCCGCCGGCGGCATGGCCGCTGCCATGCGGGCGTTTTCCTTGGCGCGCTCTGCGGCGGTTTGGGCGCGGCAGCGCGCCAGCGCCGCATCAAGCTCGGCCTGCGGCCGGCCGTTGAGCGGCCAGGTCGGTGGCGTGGCGCAGCCGCCCAGCAGCACGAGCGAGAGTGCCGCTGCGGTGCGTGGCCTGGCGCTGCGCCGCCCTAAAACGGCACGGGACATGATGTCGTCGTTGGCTTGGCGCACAGCGCATAGCCGAGAACCAGGCTGCTCTGGAACCGCTGGCAGGTGAGTCCAGGATCGCATTGGGGCGTGGCCGACCGGCACGCCTGGCAGTCCCCGCCTTCAGCGTCGCCACCGCCACCGCAGGAGCCGAGCCCGGCCGTGAGTGCCAACGCCGGCAACCACCGCAGGAGTCTTTTGGAGTCGAACGCGGCCTTGGACATGAGATCCTCCTCTCGTTGGCAGGTCAAGTCGTTAACGATCGCCCGGGCCAGCAGGCATCTGCGCTGGCTACGCTCCCGCCGTCCTGATCTTCATTTGCTTTCGCAAAACGATATTGATGCGCGTGGGCCGCCGCCAGCGGAGAAATCGACGCGCTGCATTTCACCCCCTGCGCGCGGCTGTTCGATCGGCGCAGCATGCGACGTTGATCGACCAGTAGCGCCACGACATGCCTTGCCCACACCCGCGCGACACTGCAAACTCAGCCGCGGCGCAACGAGGAGGCCGGCATGGATCACAACAACGCCGTGGCCGCGGCGCAGGCGGCACGCGAGTGGCACGCCCGAATCGAGCGGGCCGACGCGGAATTGCAGCGCGGCGCCATGGGGCCGGCAGACGGTGCGCCGGCGACCCACGCGCGCATCGCCGTCGAACGCGCCCGGGCCGTGGTTGCGGCGCTGTCGCGCGGCCAGGAGGCGATCAAGGCGGAGTACCCGGGCGCACGCGCCACGCCGCCGCGGGCAGGCTCGCTCGAGCAATGGATGCACGACGCGGCCGTGCCGCAGGACGGGAAGCGCGAGAGCGCTGTCTCGCCGTTGCGCGACACGCCGCCGCGCGACGCCTTGCGCTGGGCCAAGCAGTCGCGCGACGCCGTGTTGCGGCTGGGTGTGTGGTCGGTGCTCGGCGACGCGCAGGCGCGCGCGCTGCCTTCCTGCGTGGCCTTGGTTGCCGCGCGCTGTGCGGCGCCCGGCAGCGTGCCGCCGGGAATAGCGCCCACACCGGCCTGGGCCGAGACCGCGGATGCCCAGGCCTTCTTCGCCGGCCACTTGCGCAGTGTGATCACCGAGGTGGCCGAAGCCTGCAACGGCCATGGCGCAGCGTTCGCCACCTGGCTCGACGCCGCGCCGATGAACCGCACCGTGGCTTCGGCGCAGCGCTGGAGCGCGTTGTGGAGCGACCTCGTCTGCGCTGTCTATGCCGACTGGCTCGACCGGCGCGGCGGCGGCTCACTGGCCGGCGCGCGCGCGAGCCTGTGGCAGCCCAACGGCGAGCAGATGCCGGTGCGCTTCCGCCCGGGCCCGGGGCGTGCGGCGATCCCGACCAAGGGGCACCGCATCCATGTCGACCTGTGGCTGCATGCCGCGCTGGCGCAGGTGCTGGCGCACGACCCGGCGCGTTGGCATGAACCGCCGCTTGACGGCCGCTGGCACGCGGTGCGCCTCGCGATCCACGACCTGGCCGCGCGCGATGTGGGCGATGCGGCCGATGGCCCGCGCACGCTGCACCGCGGGCTGAGCATCGAGATGTTGTATGCGGCGATCTTCATCGAACGTGCCGGCGCCGCGCAGGAGGCCGCCATGAACACATCCGCTCCCGCCATCAATGAGGTGCAGCGCTTCGACGTCCCGGTTCCGGGCTGTGCGAACGGCCAGCAGGCGACGCTGCGGGTGATCCTCGAATGGGGCCGCTCGCATGGCGAACACGGTGAACCCGGCGGATCGACACGCCGGCGCGACACGGTCGCGCACGTCGCGCTCGACCCAGCGCAGCGCGAGGCCATCCGCGCCTGGAAGGCGCAGCGCGACCAGCGTGAACGCGACGCCGGCGTGCAGGCGCTGGACGCGGTGCGGCTCGACTGGCAGGCCGCGCCGGCCTCGGCGAGCGCAGGCGCCCAGCTCGTGCTCGGTCACTTCGACCTGTGGGGTGCGATTGATGCGCGCGCGCTGTGGTGCGACATCGCCGTCGTCGTGCATCGTGCCGACCGTTGGGTCGTGTTGCCGGTGGAACTTGTCGATGGCCTGATCGACGGCAGCCTGCGCACCTGGCTCGTGCTCGATGCCGGCGACGCCGCGGCGTTGCGCGAGCAGGGCGTGGATGCCCTGCAGATCCGGCAGGGCCTGGCGGGCGAGGCAAGCAGCCTGTGGGTCGCGCGCAGGTCCGGGCTCGGCGTGTTCGTCTCGATCGGTGTTGAGTTGCCGTCGTGACCGAACCCAGCCGCGCCGCGCTGACCGCGATCGCTGCGGGTTACGAGTGCGTCCGTGCGGGGCGGCATCGACCGGCCTGCGTGCAGTTCGACGCCGCGCTGCAACGACTCATTGATGCGCCCGGTGATGAGGCTGATCGCGGCCTCCTGCGCCTGGACATCGCCGGTGCCCTGGGCGAAGCGCTGGTCGAATGCGACCGGCTCGACGAGGCCGGGCAGGTGCTCGAGCGTGCGCGTGCGTTGCGCGACCAACTTGTCGCTCAGGGGGTCGCGGTTGCGGCGCAGACCGACGCCCGGCTGGCGCTGTGGGAGGGCCGCATCCGCATCTGGCGCCGCGACCCGGCTGCCGCGCTGGCGCCGCTGCGCGAGGCCATTGCGCGGCTGGGCAGCGACGCCGCCGGCCCGAGTGCCGTCACTGCGGGTTGCCATGCAACGCTGGCCATTGCGCTGGGCATGACCGGCCTGCACGATGAAGCGACGCTGCACAACCAGGCGGCACTGGCCCTGCTCGACAGCCCACCGCTGCGCCACCTGGGCAAGGAGCGTTCGCGGGTGCTGTCGAACCTGGGCATCGCCGACTGGACCGGCGGCCGGCATGCCCAGGCGCGTGAGCGCTACCTCGATGTGCTCGCCATCCTCGAAGGGCTGGTCGATGCCGGAAACCGGGCACTTTGCATCGACATCGGCCGCGTGCAAATGAACCTCGGCGGCGTGCTGACCTCGCTACAGGCCTACGACGAGGCGATTGCCGCGTACCACGAGGCGATTCGAATCTATAGCGCGGAGATTCGCTGCGCGCCACGTTCGGGCGCCAGCCCGGCGCGGCTGCGCGCGTCGCTCGCCAGCACACGCATGAACCTCGGCTACACACTGTTCCTCGCAGGGCGCGACGGCGAGTCGGGGCGCTGGTTGCAGCTTGCTCTGCGCGACTACGCGCTCTTCACCGCCGCCGCGCCGCACTTGCATGACGATGAGGCGCGCACGCGGGTCAACCAGGCGCATCTGCTGCACCGGCAGGGCCGGCTCGACGCCGCGCGGCGCGGCTACACACGGGCGATTGCGATTTTCGGGCGCCTGATCGCGCAAGGGCGCGGCCACCTCGAAGGCGATTCTGCGAACGCGCGGCTCGGCCTGGCGCGGGTGCTCGCCGCGCAGGGGCGCGTGGCTGCCGCGGCGCGGCAGGGCGAGGCGGCGCTGCACAGCCTGGCGGCGCTGACGCGGCAGGGCCAATTGCACCAGGCCCGCCTGTGGCTGCAGGGGCTGCGCGGCCTGGCCGATGCGCTGCGCGCGGCGGGGCTCACGCCGTTCGGCTCGAGCCGGCTGCAGGCCAGCCTGGCAAACCCACCGCTGCGCGGACACCCGGTCGCCTTGGAGCAGCCGGCGGAGCTGCTCGACGCGATCTCATCGGTCACCGCATGGCGGGGCAGCGGCGGGGTTGCTGTTGATGTCCTCAACACCTTCATCACCGCATACCTGCGCCATCTGCTGGGCTGGGTGGCCACGCTGCTGGGCGAGTCGGACCCAGCCTGGTTGCAGGCGCATGCAGGGCTACTTTCCGAAGCTGTCGAGCGGCTGCGCGAAGCCGCACGCGACGACGCCGCCTTGCTGGCAGATTGGTTCCTGAGTACGCGCGGCTTGCGTGCGCAGCGCAACGCGCTCGCGCAAAGCGGCGACCCGCGCGTGCGCGAACTTGCCGAGTTGCTGCAACAGTTGCGCCGCATCGAGGAGGACTTGCTCGGCCGCTTCGCCGCCCCGCCTGGCGGCGGCGGCGACGCGCTGCGCCTGGCCGGCTCGGGCGCCCCTGCGCCGCCTGATGCCCGCAGCGTTGGCGCATGGCGCGAGCTGCATCTGCGCTGCGACACGCTGCGCCAACATCTCGTGGCCGAGCGCCTCGTGCCGCCGCAGTGGCGCACCGAGGCGCAAGCGCTGGCGCAGCAGCTCGCCGGCGACGAGGCGCTGTTTCTGCTAGCACGGCCAGCGGCCGACCGGGCCATGGTGATCGGCCTGCGCCGCCCCGACGCCGATGGTGGTTTCGCGTCAGCGGCCGAGGTGCCGCTCGCCGCCGAGCTGGCGCGGTTCCGCTGCGGCGAACTGCTCGCCCTGGTGCGGCAGGGCGTCGTTGCCAGCGCCCGCGGCGCACTGCGGCGTGCGCCGGGCACCCAGCCTGCGGCGGACCCCGCGTGTGTCGAACTGGCCGAGTTCGCAGCCGGTGCGCTGCGCGACCTGGGGCAGGCCCTGGCGGCGCCGGTGCTCGAACAAATTCGCACGCTGGGGTTGCGCAGGGCCACGCTCGTGCCGTCAGACGACCTGCATCTGGTGCCGTGGCATGTAGCGATCGAAAGCGACCCGACGCTTGCGGTCTACCCGAGTGTCGGCGCGTGGCTGCAGCGGCGGGGCGACGAGACAACCGTGGGCGCGACCCAGGTCGGGCGCTGGGCTGTCGCGGCGTGGCCGGCAACGGGCAGCGCACAGGCGTTGCCCTGGGTCGAGGTCGAGCACGCCCTGTGTCGTGCGTTGTGGCGCGGCACGGTGCCGGTCGATGCGGCGCACCGCAACGCCGACGGCGTCGATGGGTTCATCGGCATGGGTCATGGCTGCGCGGCGCACGACAACCCGTCGCATGCCGGGCTGGAAATCGACGCCGGCGCGGTTGTCACTGCACACGACCTGCCGGCGTTGCGCACCTGCCGCGCGGTGGTGCTGTCTTGCTGCGTGCTCGGGCAGACGCAGGACGTGTTCGGCGAGCCGCTGGGCTTTCTGTCCGCGGCGTTCGGCTATGACGCCCGTTTCGGCTCGGGCTGGTTGATCGAAGTGCCCGATGCGCAGGCTTGTCTGTTCGGCGCGGCGTTGCAGTTTGCGTTGCGCGAAAGCGAAGGCAAGGGCGCAAGCGAAGGCGTTGCCTGGCGGCGCGTATTCGAAGCCACGCGCCACGGCATTGCGCAAGGCCGCTGGCCAGACGGGTTCGGCGCCTGGCTGGCACAGCAGCTGCCGCGCGCGGCAGCGGGTGTACCGGCGCCAGATTGGCTCGCTGCTCTCGCTGCACTGACCGCCGCTGGTGCTCTGTACCGCACACCACCCGATGCCCTGCGCCGCCTCATGCCCTGGGTGATCGGCCTCGGGCAATAGCGCATTCAAACGAAGGCACGGCAGCCACAGGCCTGGCCTTGAATGGGCGCCCGAACCCATCGCGCGCACGACCACCAACATGCTCGCTATCGGTCAGACGAACAACTGCGCTGGCGAGGCAACGAAGCAACACCTGGTCAAGCCGGTACAGGTGTGCGCATGGCTGATGCAATCACGTCCATGTCGAGCGCACTGATGGCAAACAGCCCGAAACGCAACGGGTAGCCCCAGTTGCGAACGCCCGAGGTGAACTCGAGCCGGTCGAGCAGGGGCTGGATCGGCGCTTCGGTGGCCTCGAACCAGGCCACGTCGCGCCGAAATGGGCAAAAGCCGCCGCCCATGTCGAACGCATAGGGCGCGCCGGGCTGCACCACGCCGATGGCAGTGAAGGATTGCAACTTGTCCTTGCCGCGGAAGGCGACGCTGGGCGAGTAGTAGACGACGCGGTCGGCGGGGTGAATGCGGCGCAGCGGCGCTGCCTTGCCATGACAGACCTGCATGAACCCGTGTTCGCGGCCGTGGCGCACATGCTCGGCCGATGCCACGGCAACCCAATTGCCGGTCATGCCGCCGCTCATGCCGCACCCGGCGCGAAGACACGCAGGCGGTGGCCGTCGGGGTCGAGCGCCACAAAGGTGAAGCCGAAGTCCATGCCCGTGGGCGCTTGCGCGATCGTCAGGCCCTTGGCGCGCCAGGCGGCATGCATGGCGTTGACGGTGTCGATGCCGTCCACCGCAAACGCGATTTCGGCGCCACCCACCGCGTTGGCCGCAGGTTGAACGGTGTGCGCTGCCCACAGCCCCAGCATCGTGCCGCAGGCCAGCGCAAACAGCGCGAAAGTGGGCGACGCTTCCACCGCTGGCTTGCCCAGCAAATCGGCATAGAACGCCACGCTCTCGGTGGGGCTCTTCACGTAGAGAAGGACAAAGTTCGGATCGGACATGAGGGTCTTCCTGGTTGAGGGGGCGAACGGTCTTGTTCGCTGCCCTCATCGTAGGAACCGCCTGTGTCAGTTTCTGGCAGCAGTCGCTTGCGCCCGCAGTCGGGCGCCGCGTTGCCACGTCAGCGCTGCGCCATGCCTTCTTGCTCTCGCCACGCTTTCATCAAGGCCTGGCGGCGGCGCGGATAGCGTTCACCCGCGAGCGTCAGGCTCGTGATCCGGTCGGTGCGGAAGTGCCTGATCGATTGGCGCAACTCGCACCAGCCCACGACCACGCGGGCGCGGTCAAAGAAGCCCAGTGCGAACGGCCAGATCGTGCGCAAGCTGTCGTTCGCGGCGGCGTCGCGGTAGCGAATCTCGAGTTTGTGTTCCGTGCGGATCGCCTGGCGGATCGTCGCCACCTCAACATCGCCGGCGGCCAGGGCCTGGCCGGGGCCGACGAGCAGGGCAGACGTGTCGAGCTCGTGGCGCAGCTCGGCCGGCAACACGGCAGCGATCTTGGCCAGGGCATCGCGCGCCGCGGCGGCCAGGCGGCCGTCGCCACGCTCCACCACCCAGCGCGAACCCAGCACCAGGGCCTCGATTTCGTCGGCAGAGAACATCAGCGGCGGCAAGCTGAAGCCGGGCTGCATGACGTAGCCCAGGCCCGGTGCGCCGTCGATGCATGCGCCTTGCGCTTGCAGGGTGGCGATGTCGCGGTACACGGTTCGCAGGCTGATGCCCAGTTCAGCCGCGATGGCCGCGCCGCTGATCGCCTGGCGGTGCCGGCGCAGCAACTGCAGCAGATCGAACAGTCGTTCGGATCGTGACATGCGTGGGTTTGAACTTGGTTGGCCGCCGCCCTCAAGGCTTGAGCTGCAACTGCTGCACCAGGCGTGTCTCGTCGGCCAAAGTGGTGCGCAAACGTTCGGCGAAAGCCGCCGGCGAGGCGCTCATGTCCAGCGCCGAGCCCGCACTCTTCACCAACGCCAGCACGGCGGCGTCTTGCATTGCGCGTTGCACGGCGCTGAACATCTTGTCCACCACGGGCTTGGGCGTGGCCGCGTGCAAGGCCAGCCCGCTCCAGGCGTTGAGCCGAAAGCCGGCCAGCCCGGCCTTGGCAAAGGTGCGCACTTCAGGCAAGGCGTCGAGCCGCGTCGTGCCCGTTACCGCCAGCGCACGCAGTTGGCCGCTGGCGATCAAGGGCAGGGCGGGCAAGGCCAGCAGCATCGAAAAATCGATGTGCCCGGAGCGCAAGGCGTTGATCGAATCCACCGAACCCTTGTAGGGAATGTGCACGGCGTCGATGCCGAGTGTGGCGGCGCGCAACAGCTCCACCGTCATGTGCCCCGGTGCGCCGACGCCGCCGCTGCCGTAGGTGAGCTTGCCCGGCGAACGTTTGAGTTCAGCCAGCAGTTGCTCCAGCGTTTGATACGGAGAATTCAAACCGACGGCGAGCACGAAGTGGCTGGTGGCCAGTGAACTGATGGGTTGCAATAGGCGGGGCAAATCAAGCTGCGGCGGTGTGCCGGCGAAGATGGCTTGCATGGTGAGGTGCGGCGAGCCAAAGTAGACCAGGGCATGGCCGTCGCTCGGCGCATTGATCAGTTCGCGCACGCCCAGCATGCCCGACGCGCCCGGCCGGTTCACCACCACCGTGCCGTTGATCAGCGGGCCTAACGCCGCCGCCAGCAGCCGCGCCAGCACATCGGGCCCGCCGCCGGCGGGGTAGGGCACGATCAGGTTCACTGGCCGCCGGGGCCAATCGGGCTCGTTGGCGCGCGCTGCGCGCAGCAGCAGGGCA
>JANMYI010000737.1:0-4124 GCA_031381955.1 Burkholderiales bacterium | reverse complement strand
CAAGGTCAACGGATTCAGCAGCTCACTCATGGGCCGCCGCCTCGCTCTGCGCCGCATCTTCATCTGCATCTGCATCTGCATCTGCATCTGCATCTGCATCCACCCCCGCATCCGGCAACAGCTCGACTCTCACATGACTGGACAACCATTCCCTGTAGGGCTCGTACAGCAAGCGGGTGGCCGACTCGAAATCAGCCTGCGCGCTGAGCGCGGCGAAGTCGGGGTACAGGCGCGCCAGACAGGCTTCCTTGCCTTCGCCAGCAACCGGGCTGAAGTTGCCGCCTTCGTAGGTCAGCCGGGCTTTGGCGGGCTCCTTCAGGTAGGCCAAGCCGGTGCGCACGGCGGTCGGCATGGGCTGGTTGCCACTCAGCCCGGCCTGGCAGGCGCGCATCAGGGTGGCCAGCACGGTGGCGGCCTGCTGCTGCGGCGGCGGCGTGACATGCACGGCCGCCCCGGCAGCGATGACGATGCCGCTGGCAGGGTGGCCGCAAGCGGCAGACGCCAGGCAGCGCACCCAGGCAGCAACGAGCTTGTCCTGCCGTGGCGTTGGGCCCGTCTTGCCGCCCCCGTCGGCCACCTTGCTGGCTTGCAGTTCGATCCAGACACTCGGGCCTGAAGCGTGGGCCGAACTCAAGCCGACCAACCAGTCATCGAAGACCAGCTTCGTGTCTTGCGGGTGGCTCATCTGAAGCGGTAGCTTGCCGCGGGCGCAGGGGTGTTGGTCTCGCGCCGCCTGCCAGCGCGCCACCATCGGCACCAGCGTCTGGCCGAGTTCAGCTTCGACTGCCAGCCCCGGCCCCGCCATCGGCAAGCGCCCTGCCCGCTTCAACCGCGCAACGTGCAGCCGCACGATGGCGGCGACATCATTTGCCTGCGCGGCTGGGTTGCCCGAAGCGGGGTTGTCGAGTTGCCGGCGCGATTCGCGCAAGACTTCTTCCAGCAGCGCCCAGCGATCCAACCCGCTGCTGCTGAACGGCTCGTCGTCTTGAGTCGTGCCATCGAGCTCGTCGAACGACACCTGAAGCCGGTGTTTGAAAAACGCTTTCACCGGGTTGCGTATGAAACTGGCCAGATTCGCGATCGTCATCTTCACAGGTGCGGTGCGATCGCTGGCGGCGTCTGCGCCAGTTGGTTGGCCGAACGCTGCAACAGCGCCGAGGTCTGGCTCGACGTGCGCGGCGCGCCACTCGCTGGCG
Organism: Burkholderiales bacterium; assembly: GCA_031381955.1. Classification (GTDB taxonomy): domain Bacteria; phylum Pseudomonadota; class Gammaproteobacteria; order Burkholderiales; family Burkholderiaceae_C; genus Rubrivivax. Next base: position 2,928 of record JANMYI010000737.1, on the reverse strand, counting down.
TAGGTGACCAAGCGCTCATGCGGCGTCTTGCCAGTCTGCGGTTCAAAGTACTTGCGGCTGAACGGCTGCAGCGGGTGATCGGTGGTGCGTTGCCTGAGCACTTCAGCGCCCCATGCGGCGGCCAGGTAGTGACGCAACTGCGACACCAGCACAGAGGGCGGCTGCTCCTGGTTGTCGCGCTGGCTGCGCCCGGCCCAGCTCACATACAGCACGCGGCGCGCGGACAGCAGCGCATCCAGCATCAGCTGGCGATCGTCGTTACGCCGGGAGCGGTCACCCGGGCGCGCCTGGCCGGGCAAGGCCATCAGATCGAAGTCGCTGCGGGCGCTGCGCCTGGGGTAGTCGCCATCGTTCATGCCCAGCAGGCACACCATATCGAACGGAATGGCCCGCAGCGGCAACAGGGTGCAGAAGGTGACACCGCCGGCCTTGAAGCGCTGCGCCGAACCCGGCTCATCCACCGCGGCGAGCCAGGTCTCGCGCGCCACGGCCAGCTCGACATCGTCATCAAAACCCGCCAGCTCACAGGCGTGCAGCCACGCTGTGAGTGCGTCGTCCAACGCGGCCAAGACGGCACGATCGGCGTCATCAACGGCCGCGAAAAATTCCGCGACCAGGCTGCGCAGGCGCTGCGCCCAGCGTTCTGGCGGGCGTGGCACGTTTGACTCGCGCCACCATGTTGTCAAGGCCTGCATGAGATCGGCCAGCGCACCCGCCATCCCGGCGGACAAGCCGGCAACCTCGGCATAGGGCTCGATGTCCGCGAAGCCGCTTTCGCTCACGCCGCTGGCCAGGGCGCCAGTGGCATAGCCCAGCAGCATGCGGCGCAAGCCGAACAACCAGGTGTTCTGCTCAGCGCCGGCCGCCAAACCCAGGCTCTCACGCTGCGCAGCATTCAGACCCCAACGCACACCGGCGCCTTCGATCCAGGACACCAAGGTGGGCAGCTCGTCGGCTTCAATGCCGTAGCGGCGGGCCACGCTCGGCACATCGAGCAAGCCTTGCACTTCGCTCGCACCGAAGCGCTGCTGCGGCGCGCGCAACAGCCATTCCAGCGCGACGAGGATGGGCTGGTGCCCGCGATCCGTCTGGTCGGCAATGCCCCAGGGAATGTGCCGGGCCTGCCCGCGTGCGTGCTGGCCGAACACCGCGCGGATGGCCGGCGCGAAGGTGTCGATGTCGGGCACCATCACCACCACATCGCGTGGATTCAGCGGGTGCGCGGGAGTCGCCTGGGCGAACAGATCCAGCAACTGATCGTGCAGGATCTCGACCTCGCGGTGGGCACCGTGGGCGACGTGGAAGACGATGGAGCGATCGTCGGAATTAACCTGCACCTGCGTGTGCTCATGAACTTTGATCTGCTCGGGAAGCGGAACCAGGTCCCGAATGGCCGCCTGCACTTGCTCCAACAGGTTGAGCCCAGGCCCATCGTCAAACAAGTCGACCCGCGGCAGGCTGAACCGTTGCCGCGCCGCTCGCACGTCATCGAAATGATCAAGCTGCCGCACGAAATCCCGCCCTTGGCGCCCCCAGGCTGCGAGCAAGGGGTGGCCGTGCGCATGCATGACCTGCAAGGGCAGCGCCGACAAGTCTTTGCCGCCGCGCGCGGCATGCCGGCGCCGCGCGGCACGCAGCAGTTCGCGGCCATCAATGATGTCGGCCCAGTGGTAGCGGCAAGGGTTGGGCACCGCCAGCAGAACCTGGCAGTGCGCAGAGAGTGCGGTGATGGCCTCAAGCGTCTGGTGTGGAATGTGAGTCGTGCCGAAGAGAACCACCCGCCGTGGCAAGCCTGGCATCGGCCGCGCTTCAGGCTGCGCTTGCAGAGCCTGCAAAAAGAGTTGGTGCAGTTGCGGTCTGGTCGCGCCTCTTTCGTCGGGGGACAGGGTCTGTAGCAGCGCCCGCCACAGCGCGGGCTGCCAGCGCTGATCGGCTGGCACCAGCGCTGCCTGAGCTGCTGAATCCGCTGCCCCTGATCGCAACCGGTCTTGGCCACTGCCCCAGTCCCGCAGCCAATCACTGCGATAGACCTGGTACTGGTCCAGCAGGTCGGCCAGGCGCTGCGCGAGTTGCAGCCGCCGCGCGGCATCGCCCGCACCGAGGAAGGCCGCCACCGGCTCGAAGCCGGGCTGGCTAGAGAGTTGCGGCAGCAGCCGCATCAGGCGCCAGGTCAGCGGCAGTTTGTCCAACGCCGATGTGCGCGGCACCGCGCCGCTGCCGAGGACCGCGCGGTAGGCGCGCCAGACGAAGCGGGCTGGCAGCTCGACCCGGGTGGCCGCGCAGATGCCGTGCGCGGTGGCGATTTCCATCTTCAGCCACTCGGCCATGCCGTTACTCTGGACGAGGAAAACTTCTTCCTCCAGCGGATTCAACTGGTTGGTGGCCAGCCAGGCAAAAACCGCCTCGGCCAGGAGTTCGAGCCGATTGCCGTGCAGGACGAGCAGGCCGGTGCGTGGCGATTGGGTCATGAGGTCAACCGGTTGCGGCCGCGACTGAGCCCCATGAGCAACTGGCGCTCACTCCCACTCAATCGTCGCCGGCGGCTTGCTGCTCACGTCATACGTTACCCGGTTGATGCCGCGCACCTCGTTGATGATGCGGCTGCTCACCTTCTTCAACAGGGCATAGGGCAGCTCGGCCCAGTCGGCGGTCATGAAGTCGCTGGTTTGTACGGCGCGCAGGGCCACCACGTGCTCGTAGGTGCGGCCGTCGCCCATCACGCCCACGCTCTTCACGGGCAGGAAGACGGCGAAGGCCTGGCTGGTGAGATCGTACCAGTTCTTGCCACTGACCTCGTCTTTGAAGGCACGCAGTTCTTCGATGAAGATGGCGTCGGCCCGGCGCAGCAGCTCGGCGTGTTCGCGCTTCACTTCGCCCAGGATGCGCCCGCCCAGGCCCGGGCCGGGGAACGGGTGGCGGTAGACCATG
>JANMYI010000714.1:0-14251 GCA_031381955.1 Burkholderiales bacterium | reverse complement strand
CAGCCCGTTGGCCAACTCGCGCGTGCGTGATGCCAGCGCCGCAAATTAGCCTGGCCGGCTGACTTCGCGTAGCGTGGCCAGGCCGCAGGCCGTGGCCACCGGGTAGCCGCTCAGCGTGCCGGCCTGGTACACCGGGCCCAGCGGCGCCAGCAAGCTCATCACCGAGCGCGTGCCGCCAAATGCGGCCAGCGGCATGCCCCCGCCGATGACCTTGCCGAAGACGCTGATGTCGGGCTTGAAGCCGGGCAGGTGTTGCGCATACAGGCTCTGCGCGCCGCCCAAGGCGACGCGAAAGCCGGTCATGACTTCATCGAAGACCAGCAACGCGCCGTGCTGTGTGCACAACTCGCGCAGCCGGCGCATGAAAGGCAGGCTGGCGCGCACGAAGTTCATGTTGCCGGCAATCGGCTCGATGATCACGCAGGCGATCTCGCTGCCCTGGGTGGCGAAGGCTTCTTCGAGCTGCGCCAGGTGGTTGTATTCGAGCACCAGGGTGTGCTGCACCACTTCTGGCGGCACGCCCGCGCTCGTGGGGTGGCCGAAGGTGGCCAGCCCGGAACCGGCCTTCACGAGCAGCGCGTCGGCATGGCCGTGGTAGCAGCCTTCGAACTTGATGAGCTTGGCCCGACCGGTGGCGCCGCGCGCCAGGCGGATGGCACTCATGCCGGCCTCGGTGCCCGAGCTCACCAGGCGAATCTGCTCCACGCTGGGCACCAGCTTGATGATGGCTTCGGCCAACTCGATCTCGGCCTCGGTGGGCGCGCCGTAGCTCAGGCCTTTGTCGAGCGCCTGGCGCACGGCTTCGAGCACCGCGGGGTGGCCGTGGCCCAGGATCATCGGGCCCCAGGAGCCGATGTAGTCGATGTAGCGCTGGCCCTGGGCGTCCCACATGTAGGCACCCTGGGCGCGCGTGATGAAGCGCGGCGTGCCGCCCACGGCCTTGAAGGCGCGCACCGGGGAGTTCACCCCACCGGGGATGACCGACTGGGCGCGTTCAAACAGGGCGGCGTTTTTTTCCTGCCCGGGCTCAATGGACACGGCGCGGTGCCCCTTTGCCCTTGGTGTCGGACTCGGGCATCTCGACGGAAGCGCCATCGTCTTCAGCGCCCTCTTCAGGCGGGGGCAGGGCCCAGAAGAAACGGTCGGGCACGACGTTGCCCATGCCGGGGCGGAAACCGGCGTCCAGGCTTTGGTCGAGGAAGGCCAGGGCCTCGGCCACGGCGGCCTGCAACTCGGCGCCGGTGGCCAGCAGGGCGGCCAGCGCGGCCGACAGCGTTTCGCCCGCGCCGACGAAACCGGTTTCAAACAGCTCGAACTTTTCGCCGGCCATGGCGCCTTGCGGCGACGCCAAGATGTTGTCGAGGAATTGGCTGTGGTCTTTGGAGGTGAGCACGATGCCGGTCACCAGCACATAGCGTGTGCCATGCTCGGCCGCGGCCACCGCCAGCTCGCGTGCCGAGGCCGGGCGTTCGCTGTCCCATTCAGGCAGCAAAAAATCGCACAAGGTCTTGTGGTTGCCCACCAGCACTTCGGTGGCGGGCAGGATCAATTCACGAAAGGCATCGAGGTAGGGTTGCGCCTGCGACTCTTCCAGCCAGGCCAGCGGCGGCAGGTAGGCCACCAGCGGCAGGTCGGGGTAGTCGGCCAGCACTTCGGCCACGGCGCTCACGTTTTCGGCCGTGCCCAAGAAACCCACCTTCCAGCCCGACACCGTGACGTCTTCAAGAATCACGCGCGCCTGCTCGGCCACCAGTTCAGCATCGAGCGCATGCTGTTCGAAGACCTCGGCCGTGTCGCGCATCACGATGGCCGTGACCACCGGCAGCGCATGCGCACCCATGGCGGACAACGTGGCCACGTCGCCGGCCATGCCGCCGGCGCCGCTGGGGTCGCTGGCGTTGAAGCTCATCACGCAGGCAGGTGCGATGGCCTCTGCGAGGGCGTCGTCTGCGTCAGGGGTAGGCAGCGTCGGGGCCGTGGGTGTGCTCATGGAATATGCTTTCTTCAGCCCGCCTGGGCGGGCCCGGTCGGACTGAACGAGAGGCCCGCCGCGACCCTCTAGCGGATTCTGAACTGTGTTGTGTATGTGCCCACAAACCGTTGCTTTTCTCAAAGTACGCGTGGCTACAATCGACGACCATTGTAGTGATCTTGACTGCCCGATCGTGACTCAAACGCGGACCTGGATGTGCCTGATTTGTGGTTGGATCTATGACGAAAGCGAGGGCAGTCCGGAGCATGGCATCGCCAAAGGCACAGCCTGGGCTGATGTCCCGATGAACTGGACCTGTCCTGAATGCGGCGCGCGCAAAGAGGACTTTGAAATGGTCCAGATCTGATCCGCTGGCGCGAGCAGCCTGCGGCCGCAAGCGGCCCCAAGCCGGTTCGTTGAGGAGAGCACTTGTTGGAAAGCACCACGCCCGGGGCCCCTGCGGCCGTTGTCAAGGTTCTGGTCATCGACGACAGCAACACCATCCGGCGCAGCGCCGAAATTTTTCTCCGCCAAGGCGGCCATGAAGTGGTGCTGGCCGAAGACGGCTTCGACGCGCTGGCCAAGGTCAACGACCACGTGCCGCAAATCGTGTTTTGCGACATCCTCATGCCGCGGCTCGATGGTTACCAAACCTGCGCCATCATCAAACGCAACCCGCGGTTTGCTCATGTGCCGGTGATCATGCTGTCGTCCAAAGATGGTCTGTTCGACAAAGCGCGTGGCCGCATGGTCGGTGCAGAAGACTACCTGACCAAGCCTTTCACCAAGGAACAACTGCTGCGCGCGGTTGAACAATTCCGCCCATCAGCTGCCAGTTCGGCCGCCGGTTCGCCGGCGCTTTGAGGCGCGAGCCTGTCCAGGAACTCCAACATGTCCATCCAGAAGATCTTGCTGGTCGATGACTCGAAGACCGAACTGCACCACTTGTCCGACGTGCTGGGCAAGCGCGGTTACAGCGTGCGCACCGCAGAGAACGGCGAAGACGCGTTGCGCCGGCTGGATGAGGAAACGCCGGATCTGATCCTAATGGACGTGGTCATGCCCGGCCTGAACGGTTTCCAGCTCACCCGCAAGATCACGCGCGACCCGCGCTTTGCCCAGGTGCCGGTGATCATGTGCACGAGCAAGAACCAGGAAACTGACCGTGTCTGGGGCATGCGCCAAGGGGCGCGTGACTATGTCGTCAAGCCGGTCAATGGCGATGAACTCATCGCCAAGATCAAAGCCTTGGGCTAACTTCTACTTCCAGCCGCAAACTGCTCAATGGCCAACCGCGAAGCCCTGCGCGAACTACAAACCCGCTTGGCCCAGCGCATGCAGGCCGCCCGCGACGAAGCACCTGGCCTGGCCTGGTTGGCGGTTGAATGCGCCGGCCTTGGCCTGTTGCTGCCGCTGCAACAGTCGGGCGAGATCTTCCCGGTGGGCGCGGCGCTGGCCGTGCCGCACACGCAGCCCTGGTTTGCGGGTGTGGCCAACCTGCGCGGTGCGTTGTATGGCGTGGTTGACTTGGCGGTCTTCCTGGGGTTGCGCGGCGTCCCGGCCGAGCGCGACAGCCACCACGAACAAGCCCGCGTGCTGGCCCTGGCGCCCACCCTCGGTGTGAACTGCGCGCTGCTGGTCGACCGCATGGCCGGTTTGCGCAACGAGCAACAGCTCACGCGCATGGCGGAGCCGCCGGGCGGGCGCGCTGCTTTCGCCGCCGCCACTTGGCGTGACGGCGCCGGGCGCGAATGGCAGGAACTCGATCTGGCGGGCCTGGCTGGCCACCCGCACTTCCTGGCCATTGCGGCCTGACCCACGCGCACACCGCAAGCAATCTGCAATGAGGAAGACATGAGCTTCATCGACATACTCAAGAGCAAGGCCGGGTCCCGCCGTTCGCGCGGCATTGCGGCCGAATCAGAATTCGGCCAGCCCGTGGTGGGCACGCGGCTGGACAGCAGCCTGGATTCACGCATCGCGGCGCAAAGCGCCGTCACGCTGGACATGAACGCCATGCAGGCCATGAACCTGGGCAGCACGGCGAACGAGTCGTCGATCATTTCCGAGGCCGCTCCGTCCGAGCTGGCCGGCGACTTCAGGGAAACCCGCATCCAGGGCGCGGAGCCGGCGGCTGCGGCGGCGGCCGCGACGGGCCTGCCCTTCATCGGCCACCTGCCGGTAGCCAGCCAACAACGCGCATTGCTCGGCCTGGTGGTGGCCGGCGTGCTCGGGCTGTTGATGGCCGCGCTGCTGGCCTTGAATTCAGCCAACCGAAGCTCGGCGCAAACCAGCGCGGCCGGGCAGGCGTTGATGCAGTCGCAGCGGTTGGCAAAGGCCGTCAACCAGGCCAGCCTGGGCAATACCGCGGCGTTTGCCGAATTGAAAGACGCGGCCGAGGTGCTGGGGCGTAGTGTGAGCGGCCTGAGCAGCGGCAACAGCGAGGTGGCAGCGGTGTCGGCTGCGGCGCAGGAGTTGCTGGCGCCGGTGCTGCCGATGGTGGAGCGCGCCGAAAAGAGCGCCGGCGTCGTGCTGCAGCAGCAAAAGAGCCTGACGCAAATCGGCCAGGCCCTGCGCGCCATCAGCCGGCAGTCTTCCGACATGCTGGAAACCGCCGAAACAATCTCGGCGCTGAAGTTGCAGCAAGACGCCACGCCCACCGAAATTTCGGCGGTGGGCCAACTGGTGATGCTCACCCAGCGCATCGGCAAGAGCGCCAACGAATTCCTCACGATTGACGGCGTCAGCCCCGAGGCGGTGTTTCTGCTGGGCAAGGATTTGAATACTTTCAAAGAGCTGGCCGAAGGCGTGAGCCAGGGCAATGCCGAGATGCGCCTGCCCGGCACGCGCGACCCGCAGATCAAGGAGCGCTTGAACACCTTGCTGCGCCAGTACCAAGACACCCGCACGCAGGCCGCCGGCATTTTGGGCAACTTGCAAGGCCTGGTGGCGGCGCGCGATGCGCAGGCCGCCATCCTGGGCGACAGCGAGGCCCTGCGCAGCGGCCTTGACGCGGTGCAGAAGCAGCTCGCCGGTTCCGGTGGCTTTGGCGTGTGGCACTTGATCCTGCTGCTGCTGTCCAGCGCTGCCTTGGTGGCCGGCGGCCTGGGCTTGCTGCGCTTGTTCGTGAGCGACCAAAGCGCGCGCGCCGTGGCCGCCGAAGACCAGCGGCTCGAGGCCGAGCGCCAGGAGCAAGAAGCCAAGCGCGTGAACGACGCCAACCAGGCGGCCATTCTGCGGCTCATGAACGAGCTGCAAGCGGTGGCCGAAGGCGACCTGACACAGCAGGCCACGGTGACCGAAGACATCACCGGCGCCATCGCCGACTCGGTGAACTACACGGTGGAAGAGTTGCGCAGCCTGGTGGCGGTGGTGCAGACCACCGCCTCGCGCGTGGCCGACACCACGGCGCAGGTGGAGCAAACGTCCACCGAGTTGCTGGCCGCGTCCACCGAGCAGTTGCGCGAGATTCGCGACACCGGCGAGTCGGTGCTGCAAATGGCCGGGCGCATCAACGATGTGTCGGCGCAGGCGCAGCAAACCGCGCAGGTGGCACAGCAGTCGCTGGCCGCCGCGCAGTCGGGCCTGGGCGCGGTGCAAAACACCATCGACGGCATGAACACCATCCGCGACCAGATTCAAGACACCTCCAAGCGCATCAAACGCCTGGGCGAAAGCTCGCAGGAAATCGGCGAGATCACCGAACTCATCTCCGACATCACCGAGCAGACCAACGTGCTGGCCCTCAACGCCGCCATCCAGGCCGCGTCGGCCGGCGAGGCCGGGCGGGGTTTCTCAGTGGTGGCTGAAGAAGTGCAGCGCCTGGCCGAACGCTCGGGTGATGCCACGCGGCAGATCGCCGCCCTGGTGCGCACCATTCAAACCGACACCCAAGCCGGTGTGGCCGCCATGGAGCGCTCGACCCAGGGCGTGGTGCAGGGCACCAAGTTGAGTGATGCCGCCGGCGGCGCGCTGGGCAACATCGACCGCGTGACGCGCCAACTGTCCGAGCTGATCGGGCAGATCTCGAACCAGGCGCGCAGCGAAGCCGAGTCAGCCAACGTGGTGGCGGCCAACATCCAGCACATCTTCGCCGTGACCGAGCAGACCGGTGAGGGCACACGCTCCACCGCGCAGATGGTGCGTGAACTGTCGCGCACGGCCGAGGAACTGAAGCAGTCGGTCGCGCGCTTCAAGGTCAACTGAGCGCCCCGCGCCAGCCCGCCGTCGCAACCAGTCGCAACCAGCCGCGAATACTCGCCATGCCCGCCGTAGACCCCACCGCCACCACCACCGACCTCAGCGCCCTGGCCTGGGTGGCAGACGAGCTGCGCCGCACGCTGGACGTGGCACACAAGGCCATGCGCCGGCATGTCAAGGAAGCCGAAGCGATCGGCGCTTCCGACACCGACGCGGTCGACCCGGCCGTGCTGCGCGCCGCACGGGCGCAAATGCACCAGGGCGTGGGCGCACTTGAACTGGTGCGCCTGCCTGCCGCGGCGCAGTTGTTGCGCGCCAGTGAAGCCGCCGTGGCGCGCTTGCAGCAGCGGCCCAAACTGCTGCATGCACAGGCCGTGGCCACGGTGGAGCAGGCGTCGTTTGCGCTGCTCGAATACCTGAGCCACCTGCTGGCACGCAAGGCCTTGTCGGCCTTGGTGCTGTTCCCGCAATACCGCGCCGTGCAGGAACTGGCCGGCGCCGAACGCATTCACCCGGCCGACCTGTGGCAATGGGAATGGCACTGGCGCGAACTGCCGGCCGACCCCACGGCGGTGGCGCGCGAAGCCGACGATCGCGCGCGCAGCGAAATGGAAACGCTGATGCTGTCCATGCTGCGCGAGCCCAGCCGCAGCGTGATGGCCGCCATGAGCGACCTGTGCGCCGGCCTGGGCGGCACCGCACGCGGCCACATGGCCAATTCGTGGAAGCTGGCGGCTGGCTTCTTCCAGGCGCAGGGCCTGGGCATCCTGCAAGCCGACCTGTACGCCAAGCGCATCGCCTCGCGGCTGTTGATGCAGTTGCGCCTGGCGCAAAAGGGGCAGGACGATGTCTCCGAGCGCCTGGCCAAAGACCTGCTGTTCTTCTGTGCCCACGCGCAATTGCCGCAAACCGCTGCCAACGCGCCGCGTTGGGCCGCTGTACGGGCTTGTTATGAGTTGGACAACACGGCGGTGGTCGACTACGAAACGCCGCGCCTGGGCCGCTACGACCCGGCCTGGTTGGCCCAGGGCCGCAAGCGCGTGGCCGCGGCCAAAGACGTCTGGTCGGCCGTTGCCGGGGGTGAGCTGCGCCGTCTGGGCGGCCTGATCGAACAATTCAGTCTGGTGGGCGATTCATTGCGCCGCCTGGTGCCGGGCGGTGAGCCCTTGGCCACCGCGCTGCAAACCAGCGCGCAGCACGTCGTGCACCACGCCGCCGCGCCGGCTCCGGCGCTGGCCATGGAAGTGGCCACCAGCATGCTGTACCTCGACGCGGCGCTGGAAGACGCCGAGTTTGACCACCCCGATCTGCCCGCACGGGTGCAGCGGCTGGCCCAACGCATTGATGCCGCGCGTGCCGGCCGCGCCACGCAGCCGCTCGAGCCCTGGATCGAAGAGCTGTACCGCCGTGTCAGTGACCACCAGACCATGGGCAGCGTGGTGCAGGAATTGCGCTCGTCGTTGTCGGAGGTCGAAAGGCAGATCGACCAGTACTTCCGCAAGCCGGCCGATCGCGACCTGCTGATTCCCGTGCCCAGCCAGTTGCGTGCCATGCGCGGCGTGCTGTCGGTTCTCAACATGGATCACGCCTCGCAGGCCGTGGCGCGCATGGGGGCCGATGTCGACGCCCTGGCCACCACCACCTACGACCCGCAACGCCCGAGCGAGGCCGGCGCCTTTGACCGCCTGGCTGACAACCTGGGGGCGCTGAGCTTCATGATCGACATGCTCAGCGTGCAGCCGCACCTGGCCAAGTCGCTGTTCCGCTTTGATGCTGAGCGTGGCAGCCTGCGCACCGTGATGAGCCAGGGCGAGCGGGCATCGGCTTATGCGCCGTTGGACGCACCCACGCACTCGGGCGCCGTGCTCGACCCGCGCTTGATGGGTCGCGCCCAGCAACTGGCCGCCGAGGCGGTGCGCGACGACGTGCCGATCGAAGTCGTGACACGCGACCTGGAGCGGCTGTCGCAACATGCGCTGCTGTCTGATCAACCCGAGCTGGCACAGACCATGGACACGGTGCGCGCCGCGCTGGACCATGCCCATGACGAAGACGAGCGCCGCACCGTTCGCGCCGAATTGGCGCAGGTCATCAACGACTTCGCTGAATCCACCTATGCCTCCAGCCTGGCGCCGCTGCAAGCGCTGGGTGACGTTGCGGCAGCCCCCGCGCCACTGCCGGCGGCCGAGGCCGTTGACGATGAGATGCGCGAGGTCTTCATCGAAGAAGCGCAAGAGGTGGTGCACAACGCGAATGAATCGTTGCGCCGGCTGCTTGAGGTGCCCGACGACCTGGCCGAACTGACTTCCGTGCGCCGTGCCTTCCACACCCTCAAGGGCAGCTCGCGCATGGTCGGGCTGGGCGACTTCGGCGAGGCCGCCTGGGCCTGCGAGCAGTTGTACAACGCGCAACTCGCCGGCAACCAACCCGGCAACCAGGCCCTCAGCCCCGAGTTGCACCAATTCACGCAGCAGGCGCTCGACCACTTCGACGGCTGGGTTCAGGCCTTGGCCGGCCACCGCGACGAAGGCCACAACAGTGAGCAACTGGTACAGGTGGCCGACACCTTGCGCCAGGAAGGCCGTTTGCTGCCGTTCGGCTCGGCCGCCGCCCCGGCGGCAGCGCCGCAGCCGCCGCTGGACGCAGCCGTGACGCCAGCCGCGCTGCCTGCCGAGGCCAGCGCCGCGCTGCCCGCCGCGCTGCCCGCCATCACACCAGCGGCGCATGCCGCGCCGAGCTCGAGCGTCATTGAAGCCTTGGCGCCGACCGCGGCCGCGCCGGCGCCGCCTGAAATGCTGCCCGTGGCCGAGGCGCAGGAATCCGAGTTCGACATGGCCGCGCTGTTCAGCGGGGCCGTCGTGGCCACCGAATTGCCGCCTGCGCCAGCGCCGGCTCAAGCCCCTGCCGCAGCAGCCAGTGAACCCAGCCCCGGCCCGCTGCCTGAAGCGGCGGCGCAGGCCGAAGCTGAAGCGGCCGCGCCAGCCCACTCGGCTGCGTCACAGGCCGCCAGCGAACCCGCGCCGCTGCCGCAGGTTGAGGCTCAGCCGGAGGCTGAAACGGTGATTGCGGCCTTGCCTGAGCCCGCGCCTGAGCCCGTCTACGAGCCGGTGCTTGAACCCGTGCTTGAAGCAGTGCATGAACTGGTGCATGAGCCCGAGATCGAGGTGCCACCGCCGGCCGAAAACATCAAGGCCATCGGCCCGCTGCGCATCAGCATTCCCCTGTTCAACATTTACCTCAATGAGGCCGATGAACTCTCGCGCCGGCTGTGCACCGAGTTGGCCGAGTTCAACATGCAGCACCACGCGCCGGTGGCTGACACGCCCGTGGCCCTGGCGCATTCGCTGGCCGGCGCCTCGGCCACGGTGGGCTACGGCGAGCTGTCGGGTCTGGCCCGCGCCCTCGAGCATTCGCTGCTGGCCTCGCAGCGTGCCGGGTTGGCCAGCGCGCAAGACGCCGCCCTGTTCGTCGACGCCGCAGACGAAATGCGGCGCCTGTTGCATCAGTTCGCTGCGGGCTTCCTGAAAGACGCACCAGCGCCGCTGATGGCGCTGCTGGCGGCACACGAGCAAGAATGTTCGCGGCGCGCCACCGAACTGGGCGAACAAGCGCTGCGCGGCGCGGCTGAAGAGCAGGCCAATGCCGCCGCGCCCGCGCCGGCGCAGCCTGCCCAATGGCCGCCCGAGCCGGCGTTGACCTTGCCGCCGGCGCTGGACGTGGACCTTGACTTGGACCTGGACCTGAACCTGGAAGCTGAGCCAAAGCCAGCGCCGGTGCCAGAGCCTGAGCCTGAGCCTGCGCCCATCGCGGTCGAGCCTGAGGCCGCGCCCGTGCTGGCGGCGCCGCCGCTGCCGGACACACCTCACCCCGAGCCGCAAGCGACCCTGGCTGTGCCTGTGGCCGCGGCCTTGGCCGGCGTAGCGGGTTTGAGTGGCCTGGCGTTTGCCGGCGAGTTGCCACAGCCCGCCCAACAAGCGCCGCTGGCTGCCGCAGCGGACGCGTTTGACGACGAAGACGACATTGACGCGCAGGACGCGGTCGATGAAGAGCTTTACCCCATCTTCATGGAAGAGGGCGAGGAGCTGATCGCCCAGTTGCACAACCAGGTGCGCGACTGGGCGCGCGAGCCAGGCACCGAGCGCGGGGCCAAGGCGGCGATGCGCACCTTGCACACGTTCAAGGGCAGCGCGCGCTCGGCCGGCGCCATGCGCCTGGGCGAAATCGCGCATCGGCTTGAGACGGCGGTTGAACATGCGCTGGCCCGCGGCGAAACCCAGGGCCCCGATGTCGAACGCCTGACCGCACGCGTCGACGCTTTGGCCAGCGCCTTTGAAGGCTTGCGCAGCGGCCCGGCGACGCCGGCTGCCCTGGCTTCACCCGCGTCACCCGCGTCACCCGCGTTGCCAGCGGCTGCACCGGCGTTCGCGCTGCCGGTGCATCTGGCGCCGATCGAGCTGCTGCCCATTGCGGGCGTGGTGCACAGCGCGCCCGTGCCGGCAGTGGCGCCGCCCCAAGCCGCGCCGCCCCAGCCCGCAGCGCATGCGGCACCGACAGCGGGCATCGACTGGGCACGCTTTGCCGGAGCACAGGCGGCGCCACGCGTGGGCTTGCCCGAGCGGGCGGCTGGCGCCGTGGCGGCGGTGCGCGTGCGTGCCAGCCTGCTCGACCGCTTGGTCAACCAGGCGGGCGAGGTGAGCATCACCCGGTCGCGGCTCGATGGCCATGCCCGGGCCATGCACGCCTCACTGGGCGACCTGGGTGAAAACCTGGTGCGCCTGCGCAAGCAGTTGCGCGACGTTGAACTGCAGGCCGAAACGCAGATCGCCTCGCGCCTGGAGGCCGCCAAGGCCGCCGCGCAGAGCTTCGATCCGCTGGAGATGGACCGCTTCACGCGCCTGCAGGAATTGACCCGCATGATGGCCGAGGCCGTGAACGATGTGGCCACCGTGCAGCGCGGGCTGGACCGCAGCCTGCAAGCCACCGAAGACGAACTGGCCGCGCAGGCCCGGCTGACGCGCGAACTGCAGGACGATTTGCTGCGCACGCGCATGGTCGAATTCGAAGGCCTGGCCGACCGCTTCTATCGCGTGGTGCGCCAGGCCGCCAAAGACAGCGGCAAGCAAGTTCGGCTGGACATCGTGGGCGGCGCGATCGAAGTCGACCGCGGCATCCTCGACCGCATGACCGCGCCGTTCGAGCACTTGCTGCGCAACGCCGTGGCGCATGGCATCGAAGATCAGGCCGCACGCCAGGCGGCGGGCAAGCCGGCGCTGGGCACCATCACCGTCACCGTGCGCCACGAAGGCAACGAGGTCGACGTCGAATTCCGCGACGACGGCGCCGGGCTGGACCTGCCACGCATCCGCCAACGCGGCCTTGAACTGGGCCTCATCGCAGCGGAGCAAGAGCTTGAAGCGGCCGCCCTGGTCAACCTCATCTTCACCCCCGGCTTCAGCACCGCCAGCAACCTGAGCGAGCTGTCCGGCCGCGGCGTGGGCATGGACGTGGTGCGCGCTGAAGTGAGCGCCGTGGGCGGGCGCATCGAAACCGCCAGCGCACCCGGCCTGGGTTCTAGTTTTCGCCTGGTGCTGCCGCTGACCACGGCGGTGACGCAGGTGGTCATGCTGCGCTGCGGCGCCCTCACGGTGGCCGTGCCGTCCACGCTGGTGGAAGTGGTGCTGCGCACGCCGGCCGACCAGGTCAACCAGGCCTATGCAAACAACAGTTTTAGCCACGCCGGCCAGCCGCTGCCGTTCTTCTGGCTCGGCGCTTTGCTGCTGGACCGCACGCGCGGCGAATCCAGTGCCAAGACGCAGCCGGTGCTGGTGATCCGCAGCGCCTCGCAGCGCATTGCCCTGCATGTGGACGAGGTGTTGGGCAACCAGGAAGTGGTGGTCAAGCACCTGGGCCCGCAACTCGCACGTTTGCCCGGCCTGGTGGGCATGACGCTGCTGGCCTCGGGCAGTGTGGCGCTGATCTACAACCCGGTGGCCCTGGCCACGCTGTACGGCCAGGCCGCGCATGCGCGCTTGACCGCGCCGGTGCCGCAGGCCGCCGCACCGCAGCCGCTGCGCCGCGCCGCGCTGGTGTTGGTGGTGGACGATTCGCTCACCGTGCGCCGCGTCACGCAGCGCCTGCTGGCACGCGAGGGCTACCGCGTCACGCTGGCCAAAGACGGGCTCGATGCGCTGGAGCAACTCGCGCAGGAGATGCCCGACGTGGTGCTGTCGGACATCGAAATGCCGCGCATGGACGGCTTCGACCTGGTGCGCAACCTGCGCTCAGACGCGCAGTACGCGCACCTGCCGGTGATCATGATCACCTCGCGCATCGCGCAAAAGCACCGCGACCATGCGGCCGAACTGGGTGTGAACCACTACCTGGGCAAGCCGTATGCGGAAGAGGAACTGCTGGGCATCATCGCCCACCACGCCCGCGAGGCCGCCGCCGCTTGATCAACGCGCAGGCTTGATGCGGCCGTAGCGTTCCAGGGTGGTGCGCCGGGCCGCGTCGTGGTCGACCACGGGCCACGGGTAGTTAACGCCCAGCTCCACGCCACACGCCGCCAGGTCGAGCGGCCGGCCCAGCCAGGGGGCGTGGATCAACTCATCGGGCAGGCCGGCGAGCTGCGGCAGGTAGCGGCGGATGAAGCGGCCTTGCGCGTCGAAGCGGCGGCTCTGCGTCACCGGGTTGAAGATGCGAAACCAGGGCTGGGCGTCGCAGCCGGTGGAGGCCGCCCATTGCCAGCCACCGTTGTTGGCGGCCAGGTCGAAGTCGTTCAGGTGCTGCGCGAAATAGGCTTCACCGCGCTTGTAGTCCAGGCCCAGGTCCTTGCTCAGAAAGCTGGCCGTCACCATGCGCAGGCGGTTGTGCATGTAGCCGCTGTGGTTGATCTGGTGCATCGCTGCGTCGACCAGCGGGTAGCCGGTGCGGCCCTCGCACCAGGACATGAACAAAGCATCGGCCGCGGCGCCGCGCTCCCACTTGATGGCCTCGAATTCGGCCTTGAAGGCCTGGCTCGCCACCCGCGGGTGGTGGTGCAAGAGCTGGTGATAGAAGTCGCGCCAGGCCAGCTCGGCCAGCCACACCGCGGCGCCGCCTGCGGCGTGGGGCTGCTGCGTGGCCTGCCAGGCTGCACGCGCCGACTGGCGGATGGACAGCGTGCCGAAACGCAGGTGCACACCGAGGTAACTGGGCCCGCGCAAGGCCGGGAAGTCGCGCGTCTGGTCGTACTGGCCGAGCCGCTCGCGCACGAACTCGTCGAACATTTCGTGCGCGCCCGCGCTGCCGCTGGGCAGCTTGAGTTGATGCAGGTTGGTGGCCTCGAACCCGATCTGGCCCAAGCCGGGCACGCCGCCGGCCACGCTGGCGGGCAGCGGCGCCAACGCGCCGGCATGCCGGGCCACGGCATAGGGCTTGACGTAGAAGTCATTCAGCTTGGCCAGCCAGGCCCGCTTGTACGGCGTGAACACGCTGTACGGGTTGCCGCTTTGCGTGAGCAGCTCGGCGCGCTCGAAGATCACATGGTCCTTGCTTGTGTGCAGCGCCACGCCGCCGGCGGCCAGGCGGCCGCGCACGGCGGCGTCGCGGGCCATCGCGGCTGGCTCGTCGTCGTGGTTGGCGAACACGGCTTGAACGTGCAACTGCGCGGCCAGCGCAGGCAACTCGTCGCTGGCGCGGCCGTGGCGCACGATCAGGCGCACGCCTGCGACGCCGTGTGACAGGCCCAGTGCCGCCAGTTGCGCATCCAGCCCGGCCAGGCTGTCGCAAATGAACTCCACGCGGCGGTCGGCGCGCGGCAGCGGGTGCAGGATGTCGGTATCGAGCACGAAGGCGCACCACACCTGGCGCGCGGCGCGCAGGGCGTGGTACAGCGCCGCATGGTCGTCGCAGCGCAGGTCGCGGCGCAGCCACACCAAAGCGCGATCCATCACCTTCGTCATACGGTGAAGTTTGCCTTCTAGAATGAGCCATGGGCACGCCCCGCATCAACCTGTCGAACCAATTCCTCATCGCCATGCCCGGCATGGCCGATCAATTCTTCGCCGGCGCCGTGGTCTACCTGTGCGAGCACACCGA
>JANMYI010000624.1:0-5825 GCA_031381955.1 Burkholderiales bacterium | reverse complement strand
CACCTGGTGGCGCTCACCTTGGCCGGCGTGCACAGCGTGCAAGACATCTTGCCACCGATCACGCCGTACTACGTGATGAAAGTGGGCCATGTGCCCTTGATTGCCTACCACCGGCCCGGTGACCCGGCTGCCGCGCGGGCCGTGCAGCAAGCCATCACCCAGGCGCAGGCCCGCGGCACACCGCTGCGTGCCGTGATGCTGGAGCGGTTGGGCCCCAACGTTTGGCATGAGTCACTCGCTGCCGCCATGGCCACGCTGGAAGAGCTGGAAGAAACCGCCCGCCTGTGGCTGATGACCATGCCGCGGCCAGCGCCGCTGAGCGCGGCCCAGATTGAAGATTTACGCGCCCACCTGGGCGCCAGATGGTGAAGCCATGCCGCAATTTGCCGCCAACTTGAGCTTGATGTACACCGAGCATGCGTTCATGGAGCGTTTTGCCGCCGCCGCGGCGGATGGCTTCAAGGCGGTGGAATACCTCTTCCCCTATGCCCAACCGGCGGCTGAACTGGCGCAATGCCTGGCAGACCAAGGCCTGAAGCAAGTGCTGTTCAACGCCCCACCCGGCGACTTCGACGCCGGCGAACGCGGCCTGGCCTGCCTGCCCGGGCGCGAACTTGAATTCCGCCGCGGCCTGCTTGATCAGGCCATGCCTTATGCCTTGGCGCTGCACTGCCCACGCATCCACCTCATGGCCGGCTTGGCACCGCCGCGGGCCGAGCCGGCCGAGTTGCGCCGCACCTACCTGAACAACCTGCGTTGGGCCGCACGCGAAGCCGCGGCGGTGGGTGTTGACGTGCTGATCGAGCCGATCAACACGCGCGACATTCCTGGCTATTTTTTGAACCGCCAAGATGACGCGCACGCCATCGTGCAGGAAGTGGGCGCTCCGAACCTGAAGGTGCAGATGGATCTGTACCACTGCCAGATCGTTGAGGGCGACCTGGCCATGAAGCTGCGCCAGTACCTGCCCACGGGCAACGTCGGCCACATCCAGATTGCCGGCGTGCCGCAACGCCACGAGCCCGATGTGGGCGAGGTCAATCACCCCTATCTTTTTGCCTTGCTCGACGAGCTGGGCTACAGCGGCCACATCGGCTGCGAGTACCGACCACGTGCCGGCACGAGCGCGGGCTTGGGCTGGTTTCAACCGTACAAGGAGCAACAGCGATGAAGGTCTTGATCACCGGCGGTGCCGGTTTCCTGGGCGCGCGGCTGGCGCGCACGCTGCTGGCCGGTGGCACCCTGGCCGGCCAGCGCATCACGCAACTGACGCTGGCCGACCAGGCTGCACCCAGCGCCGATTTGCTGGCTGACGCGCGCGTGCGGGCGCAAACCGGGCCGCTGCTGGCGCAATGCGCCGGCATTGCCGGCGAGCGCTACGACGGCGTGTTCCACCTGGCCTCGGCCGTGTCGGGCGAATGCGAACTCGATTTCGACCTGGGCATGCGCTCCAACCTCGACAGCACGCGCGCCCTGTTCGATGCCTTGCGCCAGGCCGGCAATGTGCCGCGCGTGGTGTTCTCCAGCTCGGTGGCCGTGTTCGGGCCCGACGCCGCCGTGGCCATGCCGGCGCAAGTGGGGGATGACACCTTGCCCGCGCCGCAAACCAGCTACGGCACACAAAAGCTGATGTGCGAGCACCTGTTGGCTGATTGCACGCGTAAGGGTTTCAGCGACGGCCGCGCCGCGCGGCTGATGACGGTGACCGTGCGGCCAGGGCGGCCGAACGGCGCGGCCAGTTCGTTCTTCAGCGGCATCATCCGCGAGCCCTTGGCGGGCGAGGAGGCGACTCTTCCGGTGGAGTTGGATGTTTCGCATCCGGTGTCATCACCCCGCGCCACGGTGGCCGGCCTGGTGGCCGTGTATGAAGCCAGCCGCGAAGCCTTTCAGGGCCGCATGGCGATGAACCTGCCGGGGCTGAATGTGAGCGTGGCGCAGATGCTTGCTGCGCTTGAGAGCGTGGCCGGCCCGGCCGTTCGCGCGCGCGTGAAGATGCAGCGCGATGAGCGCATTGCCGGCATCGTGGCGAACTGGCCGCGCGGTGCCAGCGCTGCGCGCGCTGCCCGGTTGGGGCTCAAGCCCGAGGCCAGCTTCGAAGACATCATTCGGCAGTACGTCGAAGACTGCCGGCTCAATGCGCCCCATGCGCTGAAAGGAATGGCATCGTGAATCAGATCGACATGAAGGGCCGTGTGGCCGTGGTCACCGGTGGTGCACAAGGCATTGGTTATGCCATCAGCGAACGCTTCTTGCGCTCTGGCGCCAAGGTGGTGATGTGGGACATCGACGCTGGCAAGCTCGAACAAGCCACTGCCGCGCTGGCGCCGCTGGGGACCGTGAGCGGCACGCGCGTGGAACTGACTGACGATGCCAGCGTGGCCGCAGCCGCAGCCGCTGCCATGGCGCTGCACGGCCGTATCGACGTGCTGGTGAACAACGCCGGCATCACCGGCGGCAATGGCACCACCTGGGAACTCGACCCGGCGGTGTGGCGCCGCGTGATCGACGTCAACCTCATCGCGCCGTACCTGGTGTGCCGCCACGTCGTGCCGCACATGCTGGCCAAGGGCTACGGGCGCATCGTCAACATTGCCTCGGTGGCGGGCAAGGAAGGCAACCCGAATGCCTCGCACTACAGCGCCAGCAAGGCCGGGCTGATTGCGCTGACCAAATCGCTTGGCAAAGAGTTGTCGACCAAGGGCGTGCTGGTGAACGCCATCGCCCCGGCCGCGGCCAAGACGGCGATGTTCGACACGATGAGCCAGACGCACATCGACTTCATGCTCAGCAAGATTCCGATGGGCCGCTTTTTGCTGGTTGATGAACTGGCCGCCATGGCCGCCTGGCTGGCCAGCGAGGACTGCTCGTTCTCCACCGGTGCGGTGTTCGACATCACGGGTGGGCGCTCGACCTATTGATCAGCCTGTTATAGGCTCGGCGCCAGCAAGCGCGTCGGCCCATACGCAAACAGCGCCAGTGTTCCAGCGGTGTACAGCGCCAGCACCAAGCACATCAGCGCCACGATCTGCCAGCGTTGGCGGTCGCGCGGGCCGAGTTGGGCCTGGCCGAACTGCCAGCCTGCGGTGAGCGCTGAAAGCGCCGGGCACAACATGAGGTAGCCCACCACGGGCACGGGGTCGGCGGCGCCCAGGCGCGGCACCGAATGCGCCAGCGACACGGCAAACCACAGCCCGCACAGCACCAACAGGCCGCTGGTGCCATGCACCAAGCGCATGGCCCAAACGCGCTGCTGCCCGGCCAGGCTGCGCACGCGCGGCTCCCACACCGCCACTGCCACGGCGGCCAGCACGATGGCCAGCACGATGGCCAGCAGCGCCAGCGACAGCACAACATAGTGGCGTGCCAGGGGCTGCTGCGGGAAGACCAGCCAGGGTTGCAGGGCGCTAGCCGGGCAGGGTGGACAGCAACAGGAAGGTGCCGCCCGCCACCAGCATGCCACCCACATTGAACACCGACAGCAAGCCATGCAGATTGAAGATGGGCAGGCGCGCGCGGGCGCGCAACTCAGCCACCAACCAGTAGGCGAAATAGGGCCCCAGGCCCCACAGCACGGTGGTCAAGACGTAGCGCAGGACGTGCCAGAAGGCTGATTCGGCGCCACGCAGCGGCACGCTGGTGGGGTCAGCCAGCCAGATGACCAAACGCCCCAGGCCAAACTGCCGCCAGCCCAAACAGCACCAATGGCTAGCTCATGCCCAGCGGCGAAGCCGTCGGGGTTGGGGCGGCGGCCGCTGCTGCAGACGTTGCGGCGGGCGGTGACCATTGGTGGTTGGCGGCGATGGACTTGATCAGCACATCCACCGCCGAATCGAACGCGGGCTCGCGTGCGAACACGGCTTGAAAGCCTGCCAGGCCGCGAATCGATTCGGGCAGCAGGGCGGGGTCGGGCATGTCGATGGCGCCGAACAGCACCGGGTAGATGGCGCGCTTGAGCTTGATGGCGGTGGCGATCTCCCAGACCAGCGGGTCGGTCTTGTCGCCGCCGTCGGCCAGGTGCTTGGTGAGCAGGCGCATGAATTCATCACCCACCAGCACCACCACGCCGTCGCACTTTTGCAGCATCTCTTCGAGATAGTCTTCCCAGCGCTGGCCGGCCGGGATTTCGCGGTCGATGAACACCGCCTCGGCGCCGAACTTTTGCTCCAGGCACATGCGCACGCGCGCGGCGGCGTGGGTGGAATCGCTGCGGCGGTAAGAGATGAACAGCTTCATGGGGCGCGACCTGATTCACGCGACCATAGCGCAAACAGCGGCCTGCGTGCGCGGTGGCATGATGGCCCGATGAGTGCGATGCCCTGGGTGCGTGGCGTGGTGGTGTGCCTGGTTTGGGGCGCTGCCGGCTGCGCCGCCGCGCAAGACGCGCCGTGGCGGCTGCACCTAACGGATGAATCCACTGGCACTCAGGTTTTCCTGCGCGAGCGCGGCGCCGAGCTGCCGGCCTTTCGCGCCACGGCGCGCATCCCCGCCCGCGTTGCCAGCCTGGTGGCCGTGCTGCTGGACACCGACGCCATGCCCGAGTGGGTGTATCGCACGCGGCGTGTCGTTCGCATCGAGGCCACGAGCCCGACCCAGGGTGTGTCGCAAGTGATCACCGCAATGCCCTGGCCGCTGCTCGACCGGGAAGCGGTCGTGGCTTGGCAGTTAACGCAAGACCCGGCAACTTGTGCGGTGCGCATCGAAGGCCGCAGCGCGCCCGAGCGTTTGCCGCCCACGCCGGAACTTGTGCGCATGCCGAGTTTTGCTTCACGCTGGATCTTCATGCCGGCAGGGCCGGCTGGCGTGGAGGTGAGCTTCGAAGGCCACGGCGACCCAGGCGGCAACTTGGCCGGCCCGCTGCTGCGAGGCTTTCTCGAAGCCGCGGTGCAAGACGCACCGATGCAAACGGTGAATGCGCTGCGCGGAATGGTGGCGCGGCCGGTTTATCGCGATGCGCGCTTGCCGGTCATTTGCGAGCCCGGCTAACGGAAGAAATTAGCCAATCCGCCCGAGCAAAAGGTACTCCATCAAACCCTTCTGAACATGCAGGCGGTTCTCTGCTTCATCCCAAACAACGGACTGCGCCCCGTCGATCACTTCCGCAGTGACCTCTTCGCCACGGTGCGCAGGCAGGCAGTGCATGAACAAGGCATCGGCTTGCGCCGCGGCCATCATGTCGTCATCGACACACCAGTCGACAAAGGCCTTCAGGCGCTCTTCGTTCTCGGCCTCGAAGCCCATGCTGGTCCACACGTCGGTGGTCACCAAATGGGCGCCGGCGCAGGCGTCCATGGGGTGGTCAAAGACCTTGTAGCAACTGCGGTCGCGCACGCCGGCCACAACGGGGTCGATCTCATAGCCGCCGGGCGTGCTGATGTGCACGGTGAAGCCCAGCACCTCTGCGGCTTGCAGCCAGGTGTTGGCCATGTTGTTGCCGTCGCCCACCCAGGCCACCACCTTGCCTTGAATGCTGCCGCGATGTTCGATGTAGGTGTAAATGTCGGCCAGGATCTGGCACGGGTGGTATTCGTTGGTCAAGACATTGATCACCGGCACCCGCGAGTTGGCGGCAAAGGCTTCGAGCTTGGTTTGCTCGTAGGTGCGGATCATCACGATGTCGACCATGCGGCTGATCACGCGCGCCGTGTCTTCCACCGGTTCGGCGCGGCCCAGGTGGCTGTCGCCGGTGGTCAGGTTCACCACCGAGCCGCCCATCTGGTACATGCCGGCCTCGAAACTCACACGGGTTCGCGTGCTGGCTTTCTCGAAGATCATCGCCAGCGTGCGGTCGACCAACGGCGTGTACTTCTCGTAGTTCTTGAAGCGCT
>JANMYI010000580.1:0-2925 GCA_031381955.1 Burkholderiales bacterium | reverse complement strand
GCGGATGTTCTCGAACACGCTCAGGCGCGGGAAGATGTTGGTGACCTGGAAGCTGCGCGCCAGGCCGCGCCGGTTGATCTGGAACGGTGCCAGGCCGGTGATGTCTTCACCCTTCAACAGCACCTGGCCCGAGCTGACCGGGAAGCGCCCACTGACCAGGTGGAACAGCGTGGACTTGCCCGCGCCGTTGGGGCCGATGATGGCGTGGCGCTCGCCCTGCTTCACATCGAGGTTGAGGCCACGGATGATGGGCGTGGCGCCGAAACGCTTGTGCAGGTCGCTTAGTTTCAAGGCCGATGGGCTCACTCAGCCCTCCCGGCGCGTGCGGCTTGCGCCGCTTCGTGAAATGCCGCCGCGGCCGGCGGCCCCAGGCGGCGCAGCAGCAGGCCCCCGGCCACCAGCAGCGCGGCAATGGCGGCCCACACGGCCAGCGAGTTGGCGTTGAAGGCCACGCCCAACATGCGCATCGCCGGGCCTTCGGTGGCCTTGACCAGCAGGTGGTGGGCAGTCTCGATCAGCAACACCGCGCCCAGCGCCAGCATCAACACCGGCACGGCGGCCAGCGCATAGCTCGGCAGCACGCGGCGCAAGGTGCCACCGGCGGCCAAAGGCTGGTGCATCAACAGCAAGCCGGCCAGGCCCCAGGGCGCGAACATCACCATCACCACGAACATCAGGCCCACGTAGAGCTGCCAGGCGCCGGTGTAGTCGGACAGCGAGATCTGCAACGCCGTCATCAAGACGGCGCCGATGATCGGGCCGATGAAGAAGGCGATGCCGCCGATATAGGTCATGAGCAGCACGAAACCCGAGGGCGCCGCACCCACCACGCTGGCGGTGACGATCTCATAGTGGATGGCCGCCAGCCCACCGGCCACGCCGGCAAAGAAGCCGGCCACGCAGAAGGCGATGTAGCGCACCATCTGCGTGCTGTAGCCCACGAATTCGGCGCGCTCGGGGTTGTCGCGCACGGCATTGCACATGCGCCCCAGCGGCGTGCGCGTGAAGGCATACATGGCGGCCATGCACAGCAGGCACCAGGCGGCGATGAGGTAGTAAACCTGGATCTGCGGGCCGAAATTCAGGCCAAAGAAATTGAGCGTGGCGGTGCGGCTGGTGGAGATGCCGCCTTCGCCGCCGAAGAAGCCGCGCAAGATGAGCGAGCAGGCCGCTACCAGTTCACCAATGCCCAGCGAGATCATTGAAAACGCAGTGCCCGCGCGCTTGGTGGAAACCCAACCAAACAGCGCCGCGAAGAACAGCCCCGCCAACCCACCTACCAGCGGCAGCAGCGGCAGCGGAATGGGCCACTTGCCCGCGGCGATGACGTTCAGCGCATGCGCCGTCATGAAGCCGCCCAGGCCGTAATACACCGCGTGGCCAAAAGACAGCATGCCGGTTTGGCCCAGCAGCATGTTGAACGACAGCGCGAAGATGATGGCAAAGCCCATCAGGCTCATCATGGTGAGCGACGAGCCGCTGCTGAAGACATAGGGCAAGGCCACCAGCACGACGGCGGTGACCACCCAGGGCACGAATTGGCGATAGCTGCCGGAGTTCATCCTCAGTTGTCCCGGTCGCCCATCAAGCCCTTGGGCCTGAAGATCAGCACCAGCACCAGCAGCAGGTACGGAATGATGGGCGCCACCTGCGCCACGGTGGCCATCCACAAATCACCCCCGAATGATTCGCGTGTGAGGGTGATGCCCAGCGGTTTGAAGACATCGGCCACCGAGACGTTCAAAGCCACAGCGAAGGTCTGCACCATGCCGATCAGCAACGAAGCGAAGAAGGCGCCGGGCAACGAGCCCAACCCGCCCACCACCACCACCACGAACAATATGGGCCCGAGCGACGCCGCCATGGCAGGCTGCGTCACCAAGGCCGGCCCGGCAATCACCCCGGCCAGCGCGGCCAAAGCGCAGCCCACGCCAAACACCAGCATGAACACCAGCGGCACGTTGTGCCCCAGCGCGCCCACCATGTTCGGGTGCGTGAGCGAGGCGCGCACGATCAGCCCCACCCGGGTGCGCGTGAGCAGCAGCAGCAGCCCGATGAACACCGCCACTGAAACCAGCAGCATGAACATGCGAAATGCCGGATAGGTGGTGGTGAACAGCGTGAAGGCCGAGAAGTTCAGCAACTCGGGCACGCGGTAGTCCACCGGCACCTTGCCCCATACCATTTGCACCAGTTCTTCGACGATGAAGGCCAGGCCGAAGGTGAACAGCAACTCGGCCACATGGCCGTGCTTGTGCACGGTGCGCAGGCCGTAGCGTTCGACCAGCGCGCCCACCACGCCCACCAGCAGCGGCGCCAGCACCAGCCCCGGCCAGTAGCCCACGTAGCGGCTGATCTGGAAGCCGAAATACGCGCCCAGCATGTAGAAGCTGGCGTGCGCAAAATTGAGCACGCCCATCATGCTGAAAATGAGCGTCAGCCCGCTGGCGAGCAGGAACAACAGCATGCCGTAAAGCAAGCCGTTGAGCGTGGAAAAGATGATCAGCTCAGCCATGGGGCTGTGCCTGTCGCCAGCGTGGGAACGGGAATCAGCTTGGCGTCACCATCTTGCAGGTGGTGGGAATCACGGTGTCGTTGGCCTTGATCACGCCCACCGTCTTCCAGCCCCAGCCGGTCTTTTCTTCATCGTGCTTGGTGCCCGAGCCGAACGACGAGATGTACATGTCCTGGAACAGGGAATGATCAGTCGGGCGCATGAAGGTGTCGGCGCCCAGCGCATTTTTGTACTTCATGTCCACCAGCGCGGCGGCCACCTTCTTGGGCTCGGCTGACTTGGCGATGTTCAGCGCGTTGGCGAACATCTCCATCTGGTTTTTCATGCGCAGGTACCACCAGCCCTGCTGGCTGGCGCCGCCGTACTTCTTCAAGAACGCATCCGCAAAGGCCTCCATTTCGGGCGAGGGC
>JANMYI010000548.1:0-13473 GCA_031381955.1 Burkholderiales bacterium | reverse complement strand
CGCCGTGCCGCGCTTGCCGCGCATGCGCACCTCTTCCATCGCAGCGGCCACTTCGGCGTCGGTCATCCAGCTGGTTTGCGCGGGTGACTGGGGCGTGAAGTTGTCGCCGGAGAGGTTGAGCTTGATCTGGTCGCAGCCGTACTTCAAAAACATGCGCACCACCTTGCGCATCTCATCAGCGTTGTTCACGTTCACGCCGAAGCTGAATTCCGGGAACGGCAAGTGCGGCAAGGTCTCGTCGCCCAGGCCACCTGGAACGGTAATCTCCTGGCTCGCCGCCAGGTAGCGCGGGCCAGGAATCTGGCCGGCGTTGATGGCGTTGCGGATCACCACATCGAGCCGCGGCTTGGCGCAGGCCGCGCCCACGCAAGACGTGAAACCGGCCTGCAGATACTGATTCGCCACCTTGGCGCACCACAAAACATGCTCTTCCAGCGGCATGCGCTGAATGGCTTCGAGCGTGGCCGTGTTGTTCCAAGAAAAATGCGTGTGGGCTTCACACATGCCGGGCATGAGCGTGGCGCCGGCGCCATCAACCACCTGCGTGCCCGGCGGCGCGATGGCCGCGCTGCTCCGGCTGACCTGGCGGATGCGATTGCCCTGCACCAGCACGTTGCCGGCACTCGGGTAACCCTGGCCCGTGCCATCGAGGACGCGAACGTTGGTGAACAGCACTTCGCTCATGTCGTTGCTCCCGTGGCTCAGGCCGCCCAGCGCGGCGCTTGCGCGCGGCGCAGCGGTGGCGCGCGGTGGAACTCGCCGTCTTTCATCACCGCCAGGATGCGTTCCTTTTTTTGCAGCACGGTGATGTCGGCCAACGGGTCGCCGTCAACGAGCAAGATGTCGGCGAAGTAGCCTTCTTCGATCTTGCCCAGCACCTTGCCCATGCGCATCATCGGCCCGCCCCAGGCGGTGGCAGCGAGCAAGGCTTCGGTGGTGGACATGCCGATGTATTTGACAAAGTACTCCAGGTCTTTGGCGTTCGTGCCGTGCGGCGTCCAGGCGAAACCGTAGTCGCCCCCAGGCAGGATGCGAATGCTCCGGCGGTGCATGTTGCGCATGCTTTCCACCGCGGCATCAAGCTCGCGGAAGTAGCCCATGCCGCGCGCCACATCGGGCGTGATGCCGTAGGCGCTGGCGTGGTGGCAGGAGTTGATCAGCCAAGCCAGGCCGGGGGCAACGAAGTGCTCGCGCTTCTTGGCTTCGAGCATGTCGAGCGCCTCTTCATCGGTGAAGCTGGCGTGGTAGATGACCTCGATGCCCTGCTTCACGCATTGCTTTACCGACCAGCAAGACCGCGCATGCGCGGTGACCCGCTTGCCCCAGGCCTTGGCTTCGCGCACGCACACCGCGATCTCTTCTTCGGTGAACTGGCTTTGCTCGCTGGGCATGCCGGTGATCGACTCACCTGAAAGGTTGATCTTGATGGAGTCGACGCCGTATTTGATGAACATGCGCACCGTCTTGCGCATCTCTTCCACGCCGCTGACGATGGCGCCAAAGGCAAATTCGGCCTGCGGCAGGTGCGGCAAGGTGGAGTCGCCCAGGCCGCCGGGCACGGTGATTTCCTGGCTTGCCGCCAGGTAGCGCGGGCCAACAATGGTGCCGTCGTTGATGGCGTTGCGAATCACCACGTCGAGCCGCGGCTTGGCAGCGGCGGCGCCCACGCAAGACGTCCAACCCATGTCCAGATACAGCTTGGCGGTTTGTGCGCACCACAAGATGTGCTCTTCGGTGGGCATGCGCTGAATCGCATCCAGGCTGGGCTGGTCGTTCCACGAGAAATGCGTGTGCGCCTCGACCATGCCGGGCATCAGGAACGCGCCGCCGCCATCAACCACCTGCACGCCGCCTTGCGGCAGTGGCGCCGCACCGCCGCCGCGCGCGACGCGCGTGATGCGCTGGCCTTGCACCTGCACCTCGCCGTTAAAGGGCGTGCCGCCGTTGCCATCAAAAATGCGCACGTTGGTGAACAGGATGTTGGCCATGGCTTGCTTCCCTCTCAATGGCGCCGGGCCGAAAGGAACGACTTCAGTTCGCGCTCGCATTCGTCTGGCCGTTCGAACGTCGTCCAGTGGCCGCAGCGCGGCAGCACCACCAGGCGGCTGCCCACCAGGCACTCATGCAGCGCGCGCACGGCTTGCGGCGGCGCCACGGCGTCGTCTTCGCCAGTCACCAGCAAGGTCGGCGCGGTGATGTTTTCCAGCGCCGCGGCTTGCGCATCGGCCAGCGCTTCACAGCAGCGCGCATAGCCCTCGGGGTCTTGGCGCATCAGCGATTCGCGCACCGCCGCCACGGCCAGGGGCAAGCGCGTGCGCGTGTCGGGCGAGGTCGCCCCGGCCACGATGGCATCGGCAATTTCGGCCATGCCCGGCACGCCTTCGCTGCGCGCCTTGGCCGCGCGGGCGCGAATGCCCTCACGCGCCTGCGCCGGCGGCGCGAGCAAGGGGCCGAACAGGGCCAGGCTCTTGATGCGCGCCGGCTGCTGCGCGGCGCAGTGCAGCGCCACGATGGCGCCCATGGAGTGGCCCAGCAGGTGAAAGCGCTCGATGTGCAAGCGCGCGGCCACGTTGAAGGTGGCGTCAACAAACCTCTGGATGGACAGGGCACCTTCCACCCGATGCGAACGGCCGCTGCCGGGCAAGTCAATGCGCACGAGCTTGTAGGGGCTGAGCGCGCCGAGCACAGGGGTGAAGGTGTTGGAGGTGCCACCCAGGCCGTGCAGGCACAACACGGCGTCTCCCTCGCCCTGCACTTCAACCGCCATGCGGTCAATGAATTGGGTGCTCACGTCTTTCATGGGCGTTCAAACGACCGGGTTTTCCAAGACGCCGATGCCGTCGATTTCGATGCGCATCACATCACCCGCTTGCAGCCAGCGCGGCGGCGCCATGCCCATGCCCACGCCGGCCGGTGTGCCGGTGGCGATGACATCGCCCGGCAACAAGGTGATGCCGCGCGAGCAGGTTTCGATGAGGCTGGGGATGTCGAAAATGAAGTCGCGCGTGTGCGCGTCTTGGCGCAGCTCG
This sequence comes from Burkholderiales bacterium, assembly GCA_031381955.1. Lineage (GTDB taxonomy): Bacteria > Pseudomonadota > Gammaproteobacteria > Burkholderiales > Burkholderiaceae_C > Rubrivivax. The sequence continues at coordinate 10,444 of JANMYI010000548.1, read as the reverse complement.
CCATTCACCCACAGGCGCACGCGCGTGGCCGTGCCATCGCATTCATCGGGGGTGACGATGCTCGGCCCCATCGGGCAGAAGGTGTCGAAGCTCTTGCCCAGGTGCCATTGGCCGTGGCGCAGTTGCACGTCGCGCGCCGTCACATCATTGACGATGGTGTAGCCAAACACATGCTCGAGTGCGCGCGAGCGTTCGATGTTCTTGCCGCCGCGGCCGATCACCACGGCCAGCTCGGCTTCATAGTCGATGTTGTCGGACACCAGGCCTTGGCTGCTGCGCGGCAATTCGACCTTGGCGCCCGGTGCGATGACGGTTTGCGGCGGCTTGCTGAACACCATGGGCCAGCCGTCATCCTTGGGCGCACTGCCTTTGAACACACTGCCGGCCAGTTCAGCGGCATGCGCACGGTAGTTGCGCCCGACGCAAAACAGGTTGCGGCGCTGGCGCGGCAGGGGCGCTTCAAGCTGCACGGCACTCAAAGGTAGACGCGGGCCAGTGGCTTGCGGCATGGCGCCGCCGCCGGCCAGGTGCTCGATCAATTCGAGCACGCCACGTGATGCGGCCATGGCCAGTGGTTGCACCTCGCGCCCGTCAGCTGACAGGCTGCCCACCTGGCGCTTGCCGGCCCATTGGAAGCTGACCCATTTCAAGGTTTTGTCTCCTGCTTGATGAACACCGCGGAACACCGCGGAACACCGCGGAACGCCGCGCGCCGCTGAACGGCGATGTTGTTTTGAGACCCCGAGCCCGTTATGGGACGCTTGTCTCATTTTCGCGGGGCATACTAAGCGCAAACAAATCCGCAAAACCATCCGGAGTTCGCCTGTGAGATCAGGAGTTACCCGCAGCAAGCTCACCCTGGCGCCAAAGCCTCCCGCTGGCGGCGCGGCGGCTCGCACCTACCAGTTGCTGCTGGCCACCACGCTGGCCGCGATTGACGACGGGCATGTGCCTTCTATCGCCGAAGTGGCGGTACGCGCCAAGGTGTCCCGGGCCACCGCCTATCGCTACTTTCCCAGCCGCAGTGTGCTGATCACCGCGGTGGTGGAAGCCTCGCTGGCGCCGGTGCGTTCGTGGAAGTCGGTTCAGGCCGAAGGCGCCGCGCGGGTGCGCGAAATGTTCACCGCCTCGCTGCCCAGTTTGGCGGCGTCTGAGCCGCAACTGCGCGCCGCCATTCAACTCTCACTGGAGCAATGGGCCCTGGAACGCGCCGGCTTGCTGGAAGAAGAGCCCTACCGGCGCGGCCACCGCATGCGCATCCTGGCCCACGCCGTGGCGCCTTTCGCCGGCCGGCTGCCCGCGCGCAGCGTCGACCGGCTGCAAAAGGCCTTGTCGGTCATCTTCGGCATCGAGCCGCACATCGTGCTCAAAGACATCTGGGGCGCCAGCGCGCGCGAGGTGGATCAAACCGTGCTGTGGATGGTCGATGCGTTGATCGCGGCCGCGCTGCGCGAGGCCAAGCCCGCACCGGCTAAGCGCCGAACTCCGTAAGCAGCTCACCAGCCAGCGGTGGCTGCGCCAGCAGGCCGGACGCATTGGCCACCATTTGCCCGTTCACCCACACGCCGTGCACGCCGGTGGCATCGGTGGTCAGACGCGGTGCGCCGCCGGGCAGGTCGAACACCCGGCGCTTGGGGCTGCGGCCCACGCTGGCGGGGTCGAACAACATCAGGTCGGCGGCATAGCCTTCGCGCACCAGGCCGCGCCCGCGCAGGCCAAAGATACTGGCCGGTTGTGAGGTGAGCCGCCGCACGGCATCCGCCAGGCTCATGGCGCCAACTTCGCGCACCCAGTGGCCCAGCAAGTGCAAGCCAAAACCGGCGTCGTTGAAGAAGGTGAGGTGCGCACCGGCATCGCTGAGCGAGACCAGGCTGTGCGGGTGGTTGAGCATGCGCCCCACCGCGGCTTCATCGCTGTTGAGCAGCATGGCGGTGAACACGGTTTGCAGGTTTTCGGCCAGGGCCAGGTCGAGCATCACATCCAGCGGGTCGGCACCGCGCTGCAGGGCAATCTCAGCCAGGCTGCGCTGTTCGAGTTCACGGTGCGCATCGAGCGCCGCTTCCACCACATGCACCTTGTCCCATTCATTGTTGAACAGGCGAAACGTGGCGGGTGCGGCCAGCTCGGCGCGCACCGCGTCGCGAAAGCTGCGCTGGCCCAATACGCCCTTGAGCGCATCGCCATGCAGGCCCAGCGCCGGCTTCCAGCTCGCCAGGCCTTCCACCGGGTAGGGCGAGGCGAGCGTGAAGTCCATGCTCAGCGGGCAGCACGACACCTGGCCGATCAATGAATGACCTCTTGCGTTAGCCTCGCTGATGGCCGCCAGATCGTTGAACACCGCCTGCGGGTTGGTGCCGTTGTGCAGCAGCGCGGCCACCATCACCGGGCGGCCGCTGCCGGCGGCCAGGCTTTCCAGGAAGGGCATGGGGGTGTGGCCGCCCTTGGTGAGCATGAAGACACCGTGCCCGCCTTCGCCCATGGCATTCACCAGCGCCGTGAACTCGCGCTCGTCAGCCGCCCGCGAAGGCATCGGCAACCCGCCTTCGCCGTTGTGCGCCGGGCTGGTGCTGCTGGCAAAGCCCACCGCGCCGGCGCGCATGGCGCTGCGCACCAGGGTTTGCATCTGGCTGATTTCATCGTCGGTGGCGGCGCGGCGCGGTGCATCCGCGCCCATCACGTAGGTGCGCAGCGACGAATGGCCGAGGTACGCCGCGATGTTGACCGCACTGCCCTGGCGGCGCAGTTGCGCCAGGTACTCGTCGAACGTCTCAAAGCCCCATTCGATGCCCTGGCGCAGCACATCGAGCGACATGCCTTCCACCTGCGTGAGGTTGCGCATGGTGAGCTCGCGGTCGGCGGCCCGGCACGGCGCGATGGTGAAGCCGCAATTGCCGATGACGGCGGTGGTGACGCCCAGCGCGGGCGACGGGCGCACACAAGGGTCCCAGGTGATTTGCGCGTCGAAATGCGTGTGGCTGTCGATGATGCCGGGCATCAGCGCCAGGCCCGTGGCGTCGACGGTTTGGCGCGCGGATGCCGCGTCTTCACCGGGCTGCGTGATGGCCACGATGCGGCCAGCGGCCACGTGCACATCACGCACATTGGGGGCGGCGCCCGTGCCGTCAAACAGCAGGGCCGAGCGGATGCACAAGTCGTTCATGGGGCGGCAACGCAGCGTTGAAAAGGCGAAGGGTAGCAGCCGGTTGCCGCGGCTTGTCCCTAGTTCGTACGACGCGCAGCAAGCTGCACAGGACTATCGTGCGCCACGTTGCCCCCGCCCGGGCAAGCCACGAAAGGCCCACCATGTCCGCTCCCTTCATCGGCCAAGTCTTCACCTTCCACCAGCCTGACGGCACGCCCATCACCGTGCGCGGCTGGGGCGACCAGCACCACGCGGTGTTTGAAAACCTCGAGGGCTACACCGTGGTGCGCAACCCGGTGACGCAGTACTGGGAAGTGGCGCAACTCTCGCCCGACGGCATGCACCTCGAACCCCTGGCCGGCGTGCGCAGTGCCCCTGCCGCGGCATCGGCCGGCGTGCCGCGCGGCCAGCGTGAGCGCGTTGAGAGCACGCGCGCCCGGGCACGCGAAAGCGGCCTGCGCTTCGGCCTGCGGCGCTGCGAGCAGCGGCGCCAGGAACGGCGCAACCTTGAGCAGGCTGCGCGCACCCTGGCCCGCGGTGGTGCGGTCATGCCTGCGCCACCGCAGCGCGGCACCGTGGGCACGTATGTGGGCCTGTGCCTGTTGATCGAATTCCCCGACGTACCGGCCACCATTGCGCGCGACGAGGTGGAGCGCTTTTGCAACCAGCCGGGCTACAACGGCTTCGGCAACCAGGGCTCGGTGCGCGACTATTTCGTTGACAACTCGCTGGGCCGCTGCACCTACACCAACCTGGTGGCGCCCTACTACCGCGCCAAGCGGCCGCGCAGCTACTACACCGACCCGGCAATCGAATACACGGTGCGCGCGCGCGAGCTGATCAACGAGGCGCTGGCCAGCCTGAAGGCCAGCGGTTTCGACTTCTCTGCGCTGACCGTTGATGCCGGCGGTTATGTCTACGCCACCAACGTGTACTACGTCGGGCCGGCGGTGAACGACTGGTCAAAAGGGCTGTGGCCGCATGCCTCGCAGTTGGGCTCACCGGTGCCGCTGGTTGCCGGCAAGCGCGCCATGGACTACCAGTTCACCAACATGGGCAGCGAGCTCACGCTGGGCACGTTCTGCCACGAGAACGGCCACATGCTGTGCGACTACCCCGACCTGTACGACTATGGCAACGAATCCAGCGGCGTGGGCGCGTATTGCCTGATGTGCGCCGGCGCCAACATCAGCCCGCGCAACCCGACGCAGATCAGCGCTTACTTCAAGCGCTTGTCGGGCTGGGCCGGCAGCGTCACGCCGCTGGCCCATGGGCAAGAGCTGACGCTGAGTGCCAGCGCCAATGAGTTCGCCCTGCTGGCCAAAGACAGCAAGGAGTACTTCCTGATCGAAGCCCGCGCCCGCCAGGGCCGCGACGCCGCCCTGCCCGGCGCCGGGCTGGCGATCTGGCATGTCGACGAAGCCGGCAACAACAGCTTCGAGCAGATGAGCGCCACGCGGCATTACGAGGTTTCGCTGGAGCAGGCCGACGGCCGCTTCCAGCTTGAAAAACTCGCTGGCCAGATGGGCGACATGGGCGACCTGTTTGCCGGTGCCGCGGCGCGCTTTGGCGACACCACTACGCCGTCAAGCAAGTGGTGGGACGGCACGGCCTCGCAACTGGCCATTGAACAGATCGGGCCAGCCGGGGCGCAGATGCGCTTTCGCTGCCTGCTCGGTGCGCCAAGCACCACCACGACCACCACAACCACCACCGCGCAGCGCTTCGAAGCCACACCAGACAAGGTGATTCCCGACAACCAGAGCGCCGGCATCGTTGAGGTCTTGCAAGTGCCGCAGGCCTTGTTGATCGAAGCGCTCACGGTCGAAATTGATATCTCGCACAGCTACCCGGGCGACCTGCTGGTCACGCTTACCCCACCCTCGGGCCCGGCGCTGGTGCTGCATTCGCGCAGCGGCGGCAATGTGGCGCAGGGGCTGAAGCTGGTGCTCGATGCCACCAAGCTGCCGGCCCTGGCCGCGCTGCGCGGGCGCGACGCTACGGGCACCTGGCGCCTGGCGGTGCAAGACCTGGCGGTGGCCGATGTCGGCCGCCTGAACCGCTGGGCCCTGGCGTTCACCCCCGCGGCCGCCGGCACCACGAACAGCCCGCTGCTGCTGAAAGAAAGCCCCGGCCAGCTCATTCCCGACAACCGCACGGCTGGCATCAGCCGCAGCCTGAACGCCAACGCAGCGGTCACAGCCAAGCTCGGCCGCGCCGAACTGAAGCTGAACATCACGCACCCCTACATCGGCGACCTGCGCGTCAGCCTGGTGTCGCCCGCCGGCACCGAAGTGCTGCTGCACGACCGCGCCGGCGGCGACAGCGACAACATCGTCGCCACCTACACCGCCACCACCACCCCGGCACTGGCCGCGCTGGCCGGCCAGCCGCTGGCCGGCAACTGGCAGTTGCGCGCCGCCGACCTGGCCGGCAGCGATGTGGGCAAGCTCAATGAATGGGCGTTGACGCTGTACCCGGCTTGAATGTAAGCCCTTCGGCCGGCGCGTTGCCGGCCGACCCCGGGGCGAGCGACGCGCCGGCCTCTCAGGGCCCAACACCCAGCGCAAAGATGTCGGTGCGGTTGGTGTTGCCGCCCGCGGCCAGCGCGGCCACGGCGATGAAGCGGCCATTGGCCCAGGCCAGCCCCTGGTAATCACCCAGGAACAGGCCGCCGGCATCCGGCGCCTGGGCCATGTCGAAGCCGCGCACCAGGGCGGTTTCGCTGAACAACGAGGCGTCGCTGGTTTGCACCAGCCAGGCGTCGGCCAGCAGGGTCTGCGTGGCCGCGGTGTTGCTGCGCAGGTCGTAGTGCAGCAAGGCCAGGCCGCCATCGGGCCGCGTGGACAGGTTGGGCGTGAAGGCCGGCACACTCAGGTCGCGGTTAGCGGCCACGGGCGCGCTGAAGGTGCGTGCGCCATCCGTTGAAACCACCAGGGCGATGGCGTCGTGCGCGCCGCTGGTGAAGCGCGCGTCTTGCCAGGCGACCCAGATGCGGCCGTCGGCGCCGGCAGCCACGGCCGAGATGATGCTGCCGTCGCGAATCGCTTGGCCGCTGGCCGCGTCGCGCGTGCCCATGGAACGGTGCTCGGCCACCACGACGGGCACGCTCCAGGTGAGCCCTTTGTCGAGCGAGCGCGTGGCCCGCATGGTGGCGTTGCTGCTGCCGTTCACGGTGTCGATCTGCGTGAACACGTTCACCAGCACGCCACGCTCGGCCCCGCTGGTGAGCACGACGATGCGGTTGCCGATGGTCTGGCTGATGCCGGCCGACGTTGGGGTGACGATCTGGCGCGCGCCCTCCCAAGTCAAGCCGCCGTCGGTTGACCGCGCCAGCAGGGCCGGGCCGTTGCCGGCAGGGTCGAGCCGGTCCCACACGGCGTAGACGAAGCGCGCATCGGTGGGGTCGGCGGTGATCGTGTTCTTGTCATTGAAGCCTTGCGCGCCATCAACATGCAGCAGCAGCGGTGCGCTGAACGTTCGCCCGCCATCGCTGGAGCGGCTGACCAGCATCGCGCTGCGCGAACTGGCGCTGAAGTTGGCGCCGCTGAAGGCCAGGCCCATGAGGTACACGGTGCCGTCGGGCGCAATGTCCACCCAGGGGTCGGTGGCTCGTTCATGGTCGCCCGCGCTGCCGGCCAGCGCGCCACCGCAGCGCGAAAAGGGTTGCAGGCTGCGCGTCCAGGTCAAGCCGCCGTCGAATGACACGGCGCTCACCAGGGCGCGGGCACCGCCGTCACTGGCGCGGTCTTGCTGCCAGGCGGCCACCAGGTGTTGCGGGTTGAGTGGCGAGACGGCCAGCGTGGGTTCCACCTCGGCATCAAGGTACACGGTGCCGCTGCTGCGCCCGCCGGTGCAGCCCGGTGCCACCAGGCTAGCGGCGCTGGCTAATGAACCAGATTGGGCACCCGGCAGGCCCGGCGGCACGGGCTGCGGGCTGGCGTCGCCGCCACCGCCGCCGCAGGCCGTTAACCAGACGGTCAGCCAGGCCGCCAGCAAAAACGCCGGCGCCGCAAAGCGGGGCCGGCGTGGGGCGGCGACAGCCTGGTTCAGGCGAACTCTTGGCGCACCGTGGCAGACATCAAGCGGCGGATGATCCACGCCAGCAGCATACAAGCCACCAGCGTCAGTGCCACGGCCAGCCAGCGCGCCGTGGCCGCGAAACCACCGAAGATCTTGGCCGCCGCCGCGGGCAAGGTGGAGTCACCCAGCGTCTGGCTGACCAGCGACAGCATGACCTCATGCTGCAACCACATGCCGGCCAGGTTGGCCACGATGCACAGCGCCATCAACCCGATGAACACCCGGCGCGCCCATTCCAGGCGCAACAGCAGGCCAATGGCGCTGGCCAGCGTGGCCAACGAAACCACCAAGCCCACGCCCAGCACCCACGGCAAGTAGCCCAGCAACAGGCCGGTGAGCAGTGGCAACGGCTGCACCGCACCAGCAACCTGCGGCATGAACGATGCCGCGGCGGCGTGCTGCAACAAGGCGCTCAAACTGGCCAATGCAGACAGTGCGATGAACATCCACGCCACGGCCGTGACGAAACGGGAACGGGCGCCGACGAAGATGGTGTGTGGCATGGTGTGTCTTCCGTAAAACGCTGGCTCAGATCCGAGGCTTGGATGCTGGATGCGTTTTGTGACAACCATATTTAAGCCGGCGCCCCGCGCGGTCACTCCCCCGAACGGGTGGTTGTCCACAAATGGTGGGACGAAATGCACGATTCGGCCACAGGCTGTGGCCGGCGCGCATCAATCCCGATGTTTCCGGCTACCCGAAGCGCACGGCATAAATCGGCGGCAGGTTCAGCGCCGCCGCCTGCCAGCTCTGGCCGGCATCGCGGCTGCCCCACAGGTGGCCGGTGGTGCTGCCCATCAGCAGCGTGCGGCCGTCGTCCGCCACCGCCAGGCCATGGCGGTAGACGAGGTCGTAGCAATCGGCCTGCGGCAAGCCCGCGCGCAGGCTCTGGAAGCTCTTGCCCCCGTCGCGCGTGCGGTTCACGGCCAAGGCGGCATTCACCGGCACGCGGCACTGGTCAGCCACGCCGGGGGCAAACCAGGCGGTGTCGGCGTCGTTCGGATCCACCGCCACGGCGAAGCCGAAGTTCGACAGCGGCACGTCGTTCACTTCCTGCCAGCTTTGCCCGCCGTCACCCGAGCGCCAGATGCCGCCATGGTGCTGGCACCACAGCACCTCGGGCCTGGAAGCACAGCGCGTGATGGCATGCGCATCCTGGATGTTGGGGTTCTCGGCTTGCTCGGGCGGCATGAAGTTGGCACGCATGCCGTGCGCGCTTTGCTGCCAGGTGCTGCCGGCATCAAGGCTGCGCCAGGCGCCGCCGCAACTCACACCCACGAGCAGCTCCTGCGCGTTCGTGGGGTGCGGGCAGATGGAGTGGATGCCCGGGGCGTCATAGCCGCCGCCAAACCATTCCAGCCGCTCGGGCCTGTGCCACAGGTCTTCAACCAGCGCCCAACTGCGGCCGAAGTCGCCCGAGCGGAACAGGCCGCCGGGCAAGGTGCCGGCCCACACCGTGCCATGCGCCGCGGCCAGCGCCCAGATCAATTGCAGCTTCCACGCCGGGCCCGGCGCGCCTTCGGGCTGCGTGGGGTAGGTGGGGCAAGCCACTTCGGCCCAAGTGGCACCGGCATCGACGCTGGCATGCACCTTGACGCCGAAGTGGCCCAGGTTCAATGCCGCCAGCATGCGCCCGGCATCCGGCCCGGCGGCTTGCGGCGGCAACAGCATGGTCACGGGGTCGCCAAGGAAACTCACCTTCGCGATGCGCCAGCCCGCGCCGTGCGCAGCCAGTTCAAACAAGCCCTTGCGGGTGGCAACCCAGGCACGCTGCGACATGTTCATCCTCCAGAAAGCGCTTGCAGCACATGCACCGTGCTGTGTGGTTGCAAAGGGTCGGCCAGGCCCGTGCGGTCGGTGCTGCGCCGGCCATCCACAAACACCACCACATTGGCACGCAGGTGGCCCTGGTCGTCGAGCACATAACCGCGCAGTGCAGGCGTCAGCGCAAAGGCCGCTTCAAGCGCCTGGCGCAACGTGGTGGCGTCGCACTGCACCTTGGGGGTGGGCAGGAAGCGGCGCAACTGCGGCGTGAATTCGACGGTGGGCACGCGGCCATCATGCCGCGCGTGCGCGGGCACAGCAAGTTACAGCTTCCCGCCACAATGCTGGCTTAACCAATCAGCCGCCAACGCCGACGCCACCGCCGATGATGTTTTCAAACTTCCAACGAAACATTTCGGACCTCGTCCTGCGCAACGCCGACCGCCAGCGCCAACTCGCCGTGTGGCAGCGCGACCCGCTCCAGTTTGACCCGAACATCGAGTACGAAGGCCCTGAGTTGGGCGTGCACCCGATGTTCGAAACCGGCGCTGATGAGGAAACCCTGCGCTGGCTGGCCAGCCGGGCCTACAGCCACCAGGCGCACAAGCAGTTACCGATCGACCTGTGCCACGAGGCCATGGCCCTGTACCACGGCGCCTGGCTGCACAACGACGACGTGCTGACCCACGCCTTCCTGGCCACGGCGCGGCGCCTGTACGACCGCGCCGAGTGGCGCACGCTGGAGCGCGGCACCTGCCTGGTCTTGCCTCACCTGGAACCGTTAGACGGCTACGACGAACACGAACTTGGCTGGCCGTCTTCGATGGTGCAGGGTTGGATGCTCAGCATTTTCATGCGTGCGCACCAACTGGTGCCCGATGCCGGCTGGCTCGACGCCGCGCGCCTGGCGCTGCGCATCTTCGATGTCGATGTGGCCAAAGGTGGCCTGCGTTCCGAACCCGCGCCGGGCTGGGCGGTCTTCGAGATGTACCCCCTACCCGGCCAATGCCGGCAGGTGCTGAACGGGTTTCTGTCGTCGCTGTTCGGCCTGCACGAAATGGCGCGGGCGGCACAAGACGCCAATGCGCTGCGCCTGTTCGAGCAAGGCCTGGCCACGCTGCTGCACCCGGCGTTCCTGCCGTCGTATGACACCGGCCACATCAGCCTGTACGACCTGGCCAGCCCGCGCAAGGCCACGCCGTCTTGTGTCTTCTACACCTGGGTGCATGCGCGCCAACTGGCCGCGCTGTCACTCATCACCGGCGAGCCCAACCTCATGGAATGGGCGCTGCGCTTTCGCCAGTACGGGCGCGATGCGCGCCACCGCATGCGTGCCAACTGGGAGTGCTCGGTGTACCGGGTCAAGCACCTGCCGCATTACCTGGGCCGGGCCATCAACCCGCATCCTTGAGCCAGCCGGTTGACCCAATCGGCTTAGCGCAAATCGCCCGCCAG
>JANMYI010000558.1:0-12680 GCA_031381955.1 Burkholderiales bacterium | reverse complement strand
CCCCTCGCGCCCAAGCCCCACCCTGCCCCCCCCACGACCCCATCCGCCCCCGTGGCGAACCCCGCCCCCCTCCCCCCCCCCCCCCCCACCCCGGACCCAAACCCCCCCCCGGACAAACCCCCCACCACGCGGGCGCGCAGTTGGCCGCAGCCGGCGTCGACTTCCTGGCCTGCAGATTGACGTAACTTGGTCAGCACACCACGGCGGTGCAGGTGCCGTGCCATGGCCGCGGCGCGTTCCCAACTGGGCCGCTTGAAGCTCAAACCCTCGACCGCGTTGTAGGGAATCAGGTTCAGCACGGCGTACTGGCCGTGCAGCAAGTTGACGATGCCGTCGAGCTCGTCGTCACCATCGTTCACGCCTTCGATCAGCGTCCATTGATATTGAATCGGGTAGCCGGTGCGCAGCGCGTAGGCTTGGCCCAACGCCACCAACTCTGCCGGGCTCAGGCGCGGCGCGCGCGGCAGCAGGCGCGCGCGCAAATCGGCCTTGCTGGTGTGCAGCGACAACGCCAGCGCCGGCTTCACCAGGCCCAGCGGCAAGCGCTCGAACACGCGCGCATCGCCCACCGTGGAAAAGACCAGGTTCTTGTGGCCGATGGCCCCGCCCGCGCCGAGCAGCTCAATGGCTTCGAGCACGTTGTCGAGGTTGTGCGCGGGCTCGCCCATGCCCATGAAGACCACCTTGTTCACCGGCCGCAGGCTGCGCGCCAGCGCCACCTGGGCGACGATTTCGGCGCTGCCCAGTTGGCGCTGCAAGCCGCCCTGGCCGGTCATGCAAAACACGCAGCCCACGGCACAGCCGACCTGGCTTGAGACGCACAGGCCGCCGCGCGGCAGCAGCACGGCCTCGATGGTTTGGCCGTCAGCAAGGGCCATGAGCAGTCGCGCCGAGCCATCTTGCGCCGCGTGCTGCGAATGCAGCCGCGCCAAACCGCTCAGTTCAGCGGACAAGCCCGGCAGCGCCTCGCGCACCGCCTTGGGCATGAAGTCTTCGAGCCGGCGCTTGCCGCTGGTTTGTGCCAGGCCCTGCGCCCACAGCCGCAGCACGCGCTGTTCATGCTTGGGCAGCGCGCCCAGGCTGCGCAGGCGTTGGCGGAGGTCTTCAATGCGCATGGGGGCGCTACTTCCAGCGCACAGCTTCGATGTGCACGCTGCCCAAATTGCTGCTCAAGGTGAGCGCGCCTTCCTGCACCGTGGCTTGCAGCTGCATGCTGCGCTCGGCCATGGCCGCCAGGCCTTGCGCGGCCTCGGTGGGGATGCGCCAGACCTGCAAGCGTTCGAGCCGGCTGAGCTTGTTTTCAATGCCGCGCCACCAGACTTCGGCCGCGCTGTGAAAGGCGTAGACATGTACTTCATCGGCCTTGCTGCACGCCTTGCTCAAGGGCTTGTCCTCGGGCTGGCCGACTTCGATCCACAGCCGCTTGCGGCCGGTGTAATCGGTCAGCGAAACATCGGGGTCGTCAGGGTCGCTCAAGCCGGCGCCAAAGGCCAGCGTGGCGTCGCCGCCGCAGGTGCTTTGCAACGTGTGCGCATTCAACGCCAGCGCGGCCAGGCGCACCATCATGCGTTCATCGGTCTCGCTGGGGTGGCGGGCCAGGGTGAGCGCATGGTCGGCGTAGTAGCCATGGTCGATGTCGGCCACTTGCACGTTGGCCTTGAAGATGGTGGATTTGATGGCCACGTGGGGGCGGCCTGGCGGCCAAAGCGCCGTTGTCGAACCTCGGGCGAAGGCGCGACTATAGGAGACTGCCCGTGCGGCGCGGCGCCTGGCCCGGGCGCACGGGTTCGCGCATGCCCGTGGGCTGCGACACCGGCCAAGGGTTCTGGCCCGGCGGCAAGGTGGCGAAGTCAGATGTCGGCGGCCCGCTTGGTGGCCACGCCATGACGGGCGCATTGGCCCAATCGGTGAGCTTGATGGCTTGGCTCACACTGAAGAAATCGAACTCGCTCAGCAAGTGCAGGAATTTTTCCCAAGGTCTGTGCAGGCCCACCTGGCCCATGAACTGCTGCGGCCAGCTCTGCGCCGCGGCGGCAGGCAGCGGCGTATCGAGTTGCGGCGGGCGGAAATGCGCCATCACCTACGGGCTGGTGCGCAGGTGCCGCCGCATCAGGGCATACGGCGCCAGGCCGAAGGTGTTGCCACCGCTGGGCGCCGCACTCCACGACAGCAGCTTGGGCGCGCTGGCCGGGAACTCCATGATCCGCGTCGAGCCCAGAACAACTTGATACGGCGTGGCAACGATGGGCTACCCGGGCGACGGCTGGCTCAGCGCAGTGTGCGCAGAGCAATCGGCACCGATGCCCTGTTCGGCCAGCACGTCATAGAACCAGGGCAGGTGGTGGCGCCGCAGGAAACCCGGTGAGCGGTACAGGTACACCGCCTGGCCGGTGGCGTTGGCGATGCTGGCGCAGGAGCGGTGCAAGTCGGCGGCGAAGCCTTTGCGACCCAACTCGTGTGTGGGCCGACGCAGGTGCGAATGGCTGCCCACGTCGTGGCCGTTGGCCACGATGCGGCGCAGCACCTGCGGGAACTGCGCCGCCACCCAACCCAGGCAGAAGAACGTGGCGTGCACACCGCGGTTGCTCAGCGCTTGCAGGATGCGGTCGATGTTGGACTCGATGCGCGGGGCCTTTCGGCGCTCCAGCTCGTGCCTTCGCGAGGGTGCGCGTTGCAGCAGGTGAAAGCCATCCTGGCGTCAACCCGGGCTTGCACCCGCAGTGCAGTAACAATTTATGCATGCCTGGCCGGGGCGGCTAACGGGCTGTGGGACGGGCCTGCATTGGGCAGCAAAGACGCGGTACAAAGGCGGCCCGACTTGCTGACCAGGAGCACCCATGACCCACCCCACTCCACGCCAAACCGCTGACGACTTCGACCCCGAAGTGCTGCGCCTGTTTGACCAGTACGTGCACGGCCAGCTTGACCGCCGCGGCTTCCTCGACCGCGCCGCTCGCTTCGCCACGGCCAGCGGCGCCACCGCGGCCGGCCTGCTGGCGGCGCTGAGCCCTGACTTCGCAATGGGCCAGCGCGTGGCGCCCAGCGATGCGCGCATCAAGACCGAATTCATCGAGTTCCCCTCACCCGGCGGTTATGGCAAGGTGCGCGCCTACCTGGCCCGCCCGGTGCAGGCCGCCGGGCCACTGCCGGTGGTGCTGGTGGCGCATGAGAACCGCGGCCTGAACCCGCACATTGAAGACATCGCACGGCGCCTGGCGCTGGACAACTTCATTGCCCTGGCACCCGATGCCCTGGCCCCGCTGGGCGGCTACCCGGGCGATGAGGACAAGGCCCGTGATCTGTTTGGCAAGCTCGACCAGGCCAAGACGCGCGAAGACTTTGTCGCCGCCGCGGCCCACGCCCGCGCAATGAACGGCGGCAACGGCCGCCTCGGCGCGGTGGGCTTTTGCGATGGCGGCGGCGTGGTCAACATGCTGGCCACGCGCATGCCCGAACTGGCCGGCGGTGTGCCGTTTTATGGCAATGCCGCGCCGCTGGACCAGGTGGCCAAGATCAAGTGCGAGTTGCTGCATGTGTTTGCCGACAACGACGAGCGCATCAACGCCGCCTGGCCGGCCTATGACGCCGCACTGAAGGCCGCCGGCGTGCGCAGCGAAGCGCTGAAATACCCCGGCACCCAACACGGCTTCAACAACGACACCACGCCGCGCTACAACGAAGCGGCGGCCGCCCAGGCCTGGGCGCGCACGCTGGCCTTTTTTAACCGCACGTTGCGCGGCTGACGCCACGGCGCACGCGCCGGTCACCTTGCCGCTCACGGCGCCGTACCTCGCGCTGCCGGTCCTTGTCGCCCGGGCCGCCAGCCCGCTCAGGGCTTGAGTGCGCGTTACAAATTCTGACGGCATGCCCGGCACCGATCGGCACGGCCCTCAACACCGTGGGCTCGGGCATCGTGCGCAACAACTACTGGGGGCTGCGCGACGCCAGTGCGGCGGCGCGCGAAATGCTCGTGGGCGCGGCCATGGCCAGCGTCGGCGACCTGACACGCGCCAACTACACCGTGGCCGACGGTGTCATCCGCCACGCTGGCGGCGCCACGCGCAACTATGGCCAGGTGGCCGCCGCGGCGGCGCTGCTGCCCGTGCCCGTGGGCGCCGCGCTGGTGCCCGACAACCAGTTCAAGAGCATCGGCAAGATGCCTGCCGCGCCCTGACATTGCGGCCAAGGTTGATGGCAGCGCCATTTATGGCTCGGACGTTCGACTGCCCAACATGGTGTACGCCGTCATCCGCCACAGGCCCCAGCCTGGGCACGCTGGCCAACGTGCCAACGGTGCCGGCGGGCATGATCGCCGTGGTGCCCACGCAGGTGGTAGCCGGCACCGGCCGCGGGCTGGAAGCCACGGGCAACGTGAACGCCGTGGCCGTGGTCGGCGCCACCACCTGGGACGCCTGGCAAGGCGCCAGGCGGCTCAGCCTGAGGTGGAACTTGCCGGCCAATGCCGCAGCCCTGAACAGCGGCCAGTTCCTGGCCGATGCGCAGGCGCTGCTCACCACAGCCACACCCTTCTTGGCCGGCGCGGCCAACCCGCCCGGCACGCTGTACACGATGGAGCGCAGCACGGGTGACGCGCTGGCCAACATTGCCGGCGCGGCCAAGCAACTCGACGCCACCTACACCCTGCCCTATGTGGCCCATGCCTGCATGGAGGTGTTGAACTGCACGGTCGACTTCGTGCCCGGCCTGCGCTGCGAAGTCTGGGCGCCCCCGCAGTCGGCCCGCGCGGCCTTGGGCCTGGTGGCCACGCTCACCGGCCTGACGCCGGACAAGATCAAGTTCAACACCACCTTACTCGGTGGTGGCCTGGGCCGCAAGGCCGAGCAAGACTTCATCAGCCAGGCGGTGCAGTGGCGATGAAGGTGCAGCGCCCGGTGAAGTTGATGTGGCCACGCGAAGAAGACGTCACGCACGACCAATACCGCCCCATGGCCGTGGTGCGTGCGCGCGCCGGGCTCGACGCCAACGGCTACGTGGCGGGCTGGGCCTATCGCAATGTGTCGCCCTCCATCCTGGGCCAGCGCGGCAGCAACCTAGGCGCCACCGAAGACAGCCATGGCCTCGAGGCCTCGGGCCACCTGCCCTACGACTTCGGCTCACGGTTAACGGAATGGGTCAGCCACACGGCGCCCCTGCCCGTGGGCTTTTGGCGATCGGTGGGCGCGTCGATCAACACCTTTGCGGTGGAGTCGATGATCGACGAGCTGGCCACCGCGGCCGGGCAAGACCCTTACCAATCGTGGGCGGCGTGGTGCATGCCATGAACGCCACCTTGTATGGGCGCCAGACCTTCGCCAACGGCGCCGCACAAGCCCGCAACTTCAACACCAGCAAGATGATCCGCTTGCAGCAAATGCCCGTGGTGAAGCTGATCTTGATGCCGCCCCGGCGCAGGCCGACCGCACGGTGGCCATTGGCGGCGTGGGCGAACTCGGCGTGCCGACCTTCGCCCCGGCCTTGGCCGATGCCTGGTTCAAGTTGACCGGGCTGCGCGTGCGCGAGTTGCCCTTCTTCACCGCGGCCACTGTGGGCGGCTGAAGCACAACCTCAAGGCGCCGCGTACAGGCGCTGAAAGCGGGCGTGCCGCACGGCCAGCGCACTGGCCAGGTGGGGGTCGGGATCGAAGCGCTGGCGCACCGGCAAGGCTGGCGCCGCCTGCGCCACGCTGCCGCCCACGCTGAGCCAGGCCAGGCGCGCCGCACCCAAGGCCGCGCCGGCTGCGCCGCCATCATGGGTGGTGAGGCTCACTCCCAGCGCCGAGGCCAGCCATTGCGCCCAACGTGCGCTGCGCGCGCCCCCGCCCACCAACGACAGCGCCGGCACGCCCGCGCGCGCAGCGCCCAGGGCTTGCCAGCCATCAGCCAGGCCGAAGCACACGCCCTCCATCACCGCATGCGCCACGTCGGCCGGGCCGTGCGCGGCGGTCAGGCCGTGCAAGGAGCCGGTGGCGTGCGGGTCGTTGTGCGGCGTGCGCTCGCCGTTCAAATACGGCAGGAAGATGGGCGCGGCAGCGCACTGCGCCAGCGTCAGGTCTTGCGTGGCTGCCAGCATCTCGCCCACGTTGGAGACAGCCAGCAACCGCGCGGCCCATTGCAGCGCACTGGCCGCACTGAGCATCACCGACATCTGGTGCCATTGCCGCGGCAAGGCGTGGCAGAACGCATGCACGGCGCGCGCCGGGTTGGGGCTGAAGCGTGCGCCGCACAAGAACACCACACCCGAGGTGCCGAGCGACACGAAGCCCTGGCCCGGCGCCACCGCGCCCATGCCCACCGCGCTGGCCGCGTTGTCGCCGCCGCCGCCGGCCACGGGCACGGCATTCGGCAGGCCCCAGCGTTGCGCCCATTCGCGTTTTAACGTTCCAGAGCAGTCGCTGCCTTCAACCAGGCGCGGCATGTGGCTTTCGTCAAGCCCGCAGGCGGCGAGCATGGCCGCGCTCCAGCGCCGCGCCGCCACATCGAGCCACAGCGTGCCCGAGGCATCAGACATCTCGCTCACCGCTTCGCCAGTGAGTTGCAGGCGCAGCCAATCTTTGGGCAGCAGCACACGGCTGACTTGATCGAACAGCCGCGGCTCATGCTCGCGCAGCCACAGCAGCTTGGGCGCGGTGAAGCCAGGCATGGCCAGGTTGCCGGTGATTTCTTGCGTTAACGGCTGCATCGCCTCAAGTGCGGCGCATTGCGCGCCGCTGCGGCCATCGTTCCACAGGATGGCCGGGCGCAACACCTCGCCCTGCGCACCCAGCACCACGGCGCCATGCATCTGGCCGGCCAGGCCGATGGCCTGCACCGCGGCCATGGCCTGCGGCTGCTGCGCCTTGAGTTGCAGCAGTGCCGCATCAAGCGCGGCCCACCAGGCTTGGGGTTGCTGCTCGCTCCACAGGGGCTGGGGTTGTTGCAGCGTCAACGCAGCGCTGGCCTGGGCTTTGATGCGGTGCTGCGCATCCAGCAGCAAGGTCTTCAGCTCAGACGTGCCCAGGTCAATGCCGAGGAACATGCCGCTTCACGCCCGCGCGCCGCTGAAGCGCCGCTCGGCCTGGCGGCGAAACTCGGTTGGCGTGAGCCCCTTGACTTCAAGAAAGCGGCGGTTGAAATTGGCCACGTTGTTGAAGCCCACTTCGTAGCAGATGTGGGTGACCAGGCGGTCGGTTTCCATCAACAACTGGCCCGCGCGGTTGACGCGCACGCGGTTCATAAAATCTGTGAAGGTGTTGCCCGTGGCTTTGCGAAAAAAGCGCGAGAAGCGGCTCTCGCTCATGCTCAGCTCCAGCGCCACGGCGGCCGCTGACAGCGGCTGCGCCACGTCGGCCATGATGCGGTTGACCAAGGCGTTGATCACATCCTGCTCGCCCGCTTCGTTCTCACCCTGCATCTGGATGTTGGACAGCAAGCGGTAGTCGGTGCAAGCCGCCAGCTCACCCAGGTACTCGCAAAACACGCCAAAGCGCTGCACGCCGCGCGCCGCCTTGATGCGCTTCCAGTAAGCGTGGCCATTGGCCGATTGCCCGAAGAATTCAATGCCATGGCGCGAACGTTCGAGCAGCGGCAACACCTCGGCCAACTCGGGCACATGCGCCGCCGCCTGAGCCAGCGGCTCGTGGCGAAACTGCAGCACCAGGTCACGTTCGGGCACGCCCCCATCGGGCAGGTCAAACGAAACCCAGTTGTGCGGCAGCCGCGGCCCGCACAGCACCAGGTGGCCGGGCTGGAACGGGCCGATCCAATCGCCCACGAACGCCTTGCCCGAGGTGGCGGTGATGAGGTGCAGCTCGTACTCGTCATGAAAGTGCCAGCGCGCCAGCGGGGTCGGGAAACCATGCGCCAAGCAGCTCACCGTGCCGGCCGACTGCCCCGGCTCGTAACCCAGTTCAGGCGACCGCGAATAGTCGCGCTCCAGCTCGGGCTGGCGTTGGCGTGCGGTGTGGCGCTGGGCTTGGGCCATCGTTCAGGACATCACGTTGCCGCCATCCACATTGAGTGTCTGCGCGGTGATGTAGCGTGCTTCGTCGCTGGCCAGAAATACCGCCGCGCCGGCCACGTCATCCGGCACGCCCATGCGGCCTAACGGCACGGCCTTGCCCACGGCGGCCTTCTTGGCGCCGATGGGCAGGTGCTCGTAGCGCGCGAACAGCGCATCCACGCCTGCCCACATGGGGGTATCGACCACCCCCGGTGAAATACCGTTCACACGGATGCCGTGCGGCGCCATGGCCAGCGCCGCGCTTTGCGTGTAGCTGATGACCGCGGCTTTGGTGGCGCAGTAGTGCGACACCAGCGCCTCGCCACGCCGCCCGGCCTGCGAGGCCATGTTGATCACGGTGCCTTCAATCTTGGCATCCACCATCTGCTGCAACACCGCTTGCATGACGAAGAACATGCCCTTCACGTTCACCGCGAAGAGCTTGTCGTACAGGGCTTCGCTGGTTTCCAGCAGCGGCGCCATGTCGAAGATGGCGGCGTTGTTGAACAAGATGGTGATGGCGCCGAAGCGGGCCTGAGCCAGCGCCACGAGCTGGCTGATGTCTGACGTTAGCGTGATGTTGCCGGCCACATACTGCGCCTGTTGCGGGTACTGCGCCAGCAACGCCGCCACTTCGGCTGCGGGCTGCGCGGCCAGATCGCTGATCGTGCAATGCGCGCCTTCGCGCAAGAAGGCCGCGGCCACGGCCAGCCCGATGCCGCCACCCGCGCCCGTCAACAGGGCGTGCTTGCCCGGCAGTCTTTCGCTCACTTTGACCGCTCCAGAATGAAAGATTGAACGCGCTGCGTGGCCACGCCCAAAGCAGCCAGCAAGCGCGCGTCGCCCACCAGCTCGCCCCACAGCACGGGCTGCGCGGCAAACGCGGCCACCGGGTCGGCGGTCTCGCACACGGCGTGCGCCGCCGCGGCATCCATCGCCTGGTCTTGGTACTCGTAGGGGATCAAACCGCGATGCCAACGTTCCAGATAAGCCAGGAAGAGCGCCGGCAGCATGGCCACGCTGGCGATCGGCTCATTGCGCGCCAGGCGCTCACGGATGGTGGGGGCAATGAAGCCTGGGATCTTGGAGTAGCCGTCCATGGCCACGCGCTGGTTGGTGTCGCGGATGGCGGCGTTGCCGAAGCGGGCCAGCACCACGTCGCGGTAGGCGGGCAAATCAAGCGGGCTGGGCAGCAGCACGGGAATGGTGTCATCGGTGACGTAGTCGAACGCCAGCTTGCGTATGACCGGGTCGTGCGTGCCTTCGTGGATGTACTGGTAACCCGCCAGCGTGCCCGCCCAGGCGATGCAACTGTGCGTGGCGTTGAGCAGCCTGATCTTGGCTTCTTCATACGCCGCCACCGAATCAACCATCTGCACGCCCGCGTTCTGCCAGGCCGGGCGGCCGTTGCAGAAGTCGTCTTCGATCACCCATTGAATGAAGTCTTCGGCCATCAGTGCCGCTTCATCATCCGCGCCCGTGGCGGCCTTCACGCGCAAGCGCACTTCGGGTGCGGGGCGCGGGGTGATGCGATCCACCATGGCGTTGGGGCTGGTGGAGTTGGCCTGTACCCATTGCGCCAAGTCAGCGTCGCCCACCAGCTCGATGAATTGCAGCAAGCCGCTGCGCGAGCGTTCGCCGTTGTGGCGCAGGTTGTCGCAGTTCAGCAGCGTGACCTTGCCGGCACCGGCCGCGCGGCGCGCACGCAGCATGGCGGTGAGCGCGCCGTAGATGGTTTGCCCGGCTTCAGCGCGGCGCGCCGCGGCCACGTCAGCGGCCAAATCCTTGAAGTTCAGGTCGAGCTTGTTGTCCGCATCGAGGTAGTAGCCGGCTTCGGTGACGGTGAACGAAATGATGCGCGTGTGCGGCGCAGCGGCCAGCTGGATCAATGGCGCCAGGCCAGGCTCATACGGCAACACCTGGCGAATCGAGGTGATGCGCTCGTAGCGGTGCACCAACTCGGGCGACACGGTTTCCAGCGTGTAGGCGCCACCCTGGCGTTGCAGCGCGGCGACGGTCTCCGCCATGTCGGGCCGCAGGTTGCCGCCGGCCAGCACCCAGCTCGCGTCGCCGGCATCGTGCAGGCGTTGCAGGTAGACCGCCTGGTGCGCGCGGTGGAACGAGCCCAGGCCCAGGTGAAGCTGAACCGAAACGTTAGGTGGCAAGGCGTTGATCAAGACAGTTCCCGTTGATCAAGCCGCGAGCACATGGCCGTCAGCGGCAAAGAGGTGCAATGCCGCAGCGTCAAGCTCCACGCCCACGGCGTCACCCACGCGCAGCGCGCTGCGCCGCGACTGGCGCGCCACCAGCGACGTACCTAGCACATTCACATAGATGAGCGTGTCGGCACCCAGGGCTTCGATCAACTCGACGCGCCCCGCCAAGGCCGCGCCCTCCGCGCTGCGCAGGCGCACACCTTCAGGCCGCACGCCCATGAAGCCATCGCGCGGTAAGCGGCCGCCGGCCAGGTTGGTGAGCGACGGCAGCTCCGCCGCCGGCAGCAGGTTCATGGCCGGTGTGCCGATGAACTGGGCCACAAAGCGGTTGGCCGGGCGGTCGTACAGGTCGAGCGGCGAGCCGACCTGCTCGATGGCGCCGTCGCGCAGCACCACCACGCGGTCAGCCAGGGTCATGGCTTCGACCTGGTCGTGCGTCACATAGATCGTGGTGGCGCCCAAGTCGCGGTGCAGCTTGGCGATTTCCACCCGCGTCTGGCCACGCAGCGCGGCGTCAAGGTTCGACAGCGGTTCGTCGAACAGAAACACCTTGGGCGCGCGCACGATGGCGCGGCCAATGGCCACGCGCTGGCGCTGGCCGCCGGAAAGCTCGCGCGGCGTGCGCTGCAAATACGGCACGAGGTTGAGGATTTCCGCGGCGCGCTGCACCTTTTCAGTGATCACGGCTTTGTCAACATGCGCCAGGCGCAGCGCGAACGACATGTTCTGCGCCACCGTCATGTGCGGATAAAGCGCGTAGCTCTGGAACACCATGGCCAGGTCGCGCTGGGAAGAAGCCAGCTGGGTGATGTCGCGCCCATCGAGCACCACGCTGCCGGCGTCGATCTCAGTCAGCCCCGCGATCATGCGCAGCAAGGTGGATTTGCCGCAGCCCGAAGGCCCGACGAAGACCACGAACTCGCCCTTTTCGATCGTTAGGTCGATGCCCTTGATGGCGCGCAGCGCACCGAAGTGCTTCTCAACGCCTCGCAGTTGCAGGAATGACATGAGCGGGACTCCTTCTTCTTCTATTTCACGGCGCCAAAAGTCAGCCCTTGGACGAGTTGCTTCTGGCTGAACCAACCCACCACCACGATGGGCGCAATGGCCATCAGCGACGCCGCCGACAGCTTGGCCCAGAACAGGCCCTCGGGGCTGGAGTAAGAGGCGATCAAGGCCGCCAATGTGCCCGCCTTGGCCGCACTCAAGTTCAGCGACCAGAAGGCCTCGTTCCAGGCCAGCACCAGGCACAGCAGGCCGGTGGAGGCCAGGGTGCCCATGGCCAGCGGGCGGATGACGTGGACAAACTCACTCCAAACGTTGGCTCCGTCCATGCGCGCGGCTTCCAAAATGTCAGGCGGAATGTCCTTGAAGCCCGAATACAGCATCCACACCATGATCGGCAGGTTCGACAGGGTGAAGACAATGATCAACGCCGTGAGCGAGTCGAGCATGCCGGCGGTTTGCGCCATCACGTACACCGGCACCAGGGCGCCCACGGCGGGCATCATCTTGGTGGACAGCATCCACATCAAGATGTCGCGCGTGCGTGGCGTGCGGAAAAACGCCAAGGAATACGCCGCAGGCGCGGCAATGGCCAGGCCCAGCAGGGTGGAGACCACGCTGGTGATGAGGGAGTTTTGCGCGTACTGCCAATAATCACTTCGCACGTTAACTTCGGCAAAGCTTTCCAGCGTGGGCGTGAAGATCAGCTCGGGCGGCACGGCAATGGCCTGCAACTCGGTCTTGAAAGCGGTGAGCACCAGCCAGATCAGCGGGAAGACAAGCAGCAGAGTCACCAGCCAGGCGGCCACTGTGCGCAAAGTAAGCAGAAGCGTTTTCATGCTCATCAGTCGAGGTTCTTGCCGATCATGCGGATTAGAAAAACCGCCGCGATGTTGGCCAGCACCACCGCAAACAGCGCTCCGGCCGAGGCCACGCCGACGTCGAAATTCATCAAGGCCTGCTTGAAGATCAGGAAGGCCATGTTGGTGCTTTCGTTGCCCGGCCCGCCACCCGTGGTGGTGAAGATTTCAGCGAACACGCTCATCAGGAAGATCATCTCGATCATCACCACCACCGCAATCGGGCGGCCCAGGTGCGGCAGAGTGAGGAACCAGAACTTCTGCAGCGCGTTGGCGCCGTCCATGCCAGCGGCTTCCATCTGGTCAGCGTCTAACGATTGCAATGAGGTGATGAAAATCAGGCAGGCGAACGGCAGCCATTGCCAGGCCACCATCAAGATCACGCTGAACAGCGGCCAGTCGGTCAACCAATCCACCGGCTCGGCGCCGAAGAACATCGCCACCTGGGCCAGCACGCCGTAGATGGGGTTCATCATCATGTGCTTCCACAGCAGCGCGTTGGCCGTGGGCATGACGAAAAACGGCGAGATCAACATCACGCGAACGATGCCGCGGCCGGGGAAGGACTCGTTGACCAGCAGCGCCAGCACCACGCCCAGAACCCCGGTGATCGCGATCACCG
>JANMYI010000550.1:0-2364 GCA_031381955.1 Burkholderiales bacterium | reverse complement strand
CAACCCGAGCGACATGGCCAGGGCATGGGCCAGCGTGGTCTTGCCGACGCCGGGAACGTCTTCGATCAGCAGGTGGCCGCCGGCCAGCAGGCAGGCCACGCCGTCCTCGATCTGCGTGCGTTTGCCGACAATGATCGTGCTAACCTGATCAACCAGTTTTGCAACAAGGCGCGCGTGTGAAACATCCATCCGCGTGACCATAACCGAAAAGGTTTGAGTGATGGGGTCTGCCACCGCGTACTACTGCCCTGCCGAGTGCCGATTGCACGACATGGGCGCCGGCCACCCCGAGCAGCCGCAACGGCTCGATGCGATCGCCGACCACCTCAAGGCCACCGGCCTGGACATCGCGTTGCGCATGCTCGATGCGCCAGATGTCACGCCTGAGCAATTGGGCCGCGCCCACGAATCCGGCCACGTGGCCGAGTTGTTCGACCTGATGGCCCAGGTGCAGGCCGAAGGTGGCCGGCGCGCGATCGACCCCGACACCGCGGCCGGCGCCGGCACCTTCAAGGCCGTGTTAAAGGCCGCCGGCGCGGCGGTGGCGGCCACCGATGAAGTACTGGCCGGCCGTGCCCGCAATGCCTTTTGCGCCGTGCGCCCGCCCGGCCACCATGCCACGCGCGGCCAGGCGATGGGCTTTTGCTTCTTCAACAGCGTGGCCGTGGCGGCGCGCCATGCGCTCGATGTGCATGGGCTGGAGCGTGTGGCGATCGTCGACTTCGACGTGCACCATGGCAACGGCACCGAAGACATCATCGCCAACGATGAACGCGTGCTCATGGTCAGCATCTTCCAGCACCCGCTGTACCCCGGCAGCGGCGGCGTGCCGCTGGGCACCAACATGGTCAACGTGCCGCTGGCGCCGTATTCGCGCGGTGCGCAGTTGCGCGAGGCGGTGGAGCAGCAGTGGCTGCCGGCGCTGGAAGCCTTCAAGCCGCAGATGCTGTTCATCTCGGCCGGGTTTGACGCCCATCGCGAAGACGACCTGGGCCAGCTCGGCTTCGTCGAAGCCGACTACACCTGGGTCACCCAGCAGTTGATGGACGTGGCACAGCGCCATGCCCAAGGGCGCATCGTGTCCTGCTTGGAGGGCGGTTACAACCTCAGTGCCCTGGCGCGCAGCGTGGCCGCGCATCTGCGCGTGTTGGCCGGCGTTTGATCGGCACCTGATGCTTGACTGGCGTGAGGCGTTAGCCGCGCTGAACCGCGACAACACCTTGCTTGAGTTGGCCGTGCTGGCGGGCTGCCTGGTGGCGGCTTATGCGGTAGTGTGGCTGTGGCGCGGCTCCGTGTGCAACGGCAGGCGCGCGCCGGGCAGCGTGTGGTTCGGCCAGCGCGTGTTCGACGGCGTGCTGTTCCCCGTGCTCGCCTTGCTGGCAGCCTGGGGCGCGCGCTTCGCGCTGCCCAGCGGCGTGCCGCCGGCGGTGTTGAAGCTGGCCGTGCCGGTGCTGGGCAGCCTGGCCCTCATTCGCGTGAGTGCGCGCGTGTTGCGCCAGGCGTTCCCGGCCTCGGCCGTGGTGCGCTCGCTGGAACGCAGCGTCTCGTGGCTGGTGTGGGGCGCGCTGGTGCTGTGGCTCACCGGGCTGCTGCCGCGCTTGTTGGCCGAGATGGATGATGTGCATTGGCGCCTGGGCGGCTCCGACCTGAGCCTGCGCACCATGGTGGAAGGGGTGCTCAGTGCGCTGGCCGTGATGTTGCTGATGTTGTGGCTGGCCGCGGCCATCGAGTCGGCCCTGCTCAAGGGCGCCACGGCCAACCTGTCGGTGCGCAAGATTGCGGCCAACGCCGCGCGCGCCACGCTGCTGCTGGTGGGGTTGATGCTCGCGCTGTCAGCCGCCGGCATCCCGCTGAGTGCGTTGTCGGTGTTGGCCGGCGCGGTGGGCGTGGGCATTGGGTTTGGCTTGCAGAAGCTGGCGTCCAACTATGTCAGCGGTTTTGTCATCCTGGCCGAGCGCAGCATCCGCATCGGCGACACGATCAAGGTCGACGGCTTTGAAGGCAAGGTCACCGACATCAAGACCCGCTACACCGTGATCCGCGCCGTGAGCGGCCGTGAGGCCATCATCCCGAACGAAATGCTGATCACCCAGCGGGTGGAGAACTCGTCGCTGGCTGACAGCAAGGTGGCCTTCACCACCAAGGTGCAGGTGGCCTATGGCACCGAGCTGGCCGCGTTGATGCCGGCCTTGGTGAGCGCAGTGGCCGGCGTGCCGCGCGTGCTGGCCGAGCCGGCGCCGGCGGTGCAGCTCACCGCGTTTGCGGCCGACGGCCTGGAGCTGACCGTGCCGTTCTGGATCAGCGACCCCGAGACCAATGAGTTGATCTACGTCAGCCCCGGCAACGAAGAGGTCTGGGCGCGCA
>JANMYI010000543.1:0-6917 GCA_031381955.1 Burkholderiales bacterium | reverse complement strand
CATGGTGGCGGTTCGTCCCGGTTCTCAAGTAAATGTGGCTCTGCCACTTTACTTGACCCCCACGGGGGCGGGCTCGGCGCAGCCCGGCCCTGGGGCGCTCAGTAGCGCTTGGCGGCTTCGTCGAGCATCACTTCCGTGGCGCCGCCGCCGATGGCGAGGATGCGCGCATCGCGCCACAGGCGCTCGATTGCGGTGCCCTGCATGTAGCCCATGCCGCCGTGGAATTGCTGGCAGGCCTGGGTGACCTCGTTGACCAGCTCGCCGGTCAAGGCCTTGAGCAGCGACACGTCTTGCACCACCTCGTGCCCCTGGCTCACGCGCCAGGCGCAGTGGTAGAGGTATTGCCGTGCGGCGCGGGTCTTGGCGTCGAGCATGGCCAGGCGCTGGCGCACGACTTGTTTGTCCCACAGTGGCGCACCAAAAGCCTGGCGAGTTCGCACGTACTCAAGTGTTAAATCCAGCGCCTTCATGCTGTGGCCCACGGCCATGGCGGCCAGCGCAATGCGCTCGGTCTGGAAGTTCTTCATCACGGCCTGGAAGCCGCGATCTTGCTCGCCCAGCAGGTGCGAAAGCGGGATGCGGCAATCGCTGAAATGCAGCTCGGCGGTGTCGGATGACAGCCACCCCGTCTTTTCAAGGCTGCGGCCCACGCTGAAACCGGGCGTGCCTTTTTCCAGCGCAAACATCGAGATCGCATGCCGCGCCGTGCCGGTGCGCGCGGCCACGAAGTACAGGTCGGCGTGCACGCCGTTGGTGATGAACAGCTTGCTGCCGTTGAGCACCCATTCGTCGCCCTCGCGCCGCGCCGCGCTGCGCAGGCCGGCCACGTCAGACCCCGCACCGGGCTCGGTGATGGCCACCGCGGTGATGCATTCGCCGCGCGTGATGGCCGGCAGCCAGCGCGCCTGTTGCGCCGGCGTGCCGGCATGGTGCAGGTGCGGGCTGGCCATGTCGGTGTGCACCAGCACGGTGATGATGACGCCGCCAAACGTGCTGGAGGAAAGCGCTTCGGCAAAGACCAGGTTGCTCAGCGCATCGGCCCCGGCGCCGCCATGTGCGGGTGCATACATCAAGCCCAACATGCCGGCCGCGCCCATCTTGCGCAGCAGCTCGCGCGGGGTGAAGCCGGCTTCTTCCCAGGCCAGGGCGTGAGGCTCGATTTCGCGGTTAACGAAACGAACGACTTGTTCGCGCAGGGCCTCGTCTTCGGCTCGGTGGTAGATGCTTTGCATGGCGCGCCTCAATGCCGCATGGGCCGCAGGCAACGCAGCCCGCGCAAGTCTTCAAAGGCTGCATAGTCACGGTCGTTGTGCAGCAGCAGGTAGTCGCGCTCGATGCAAAAACCCGCCACCAGCACGTCGATGCTGCTGCGCACCGTCACGCCCACGCTGCGCAGGTGGCGGTAGTGCTGCGCGCCAATCAGCGCCAGTTCTGGGCTGACTGCGGCCTCAACCGCCAGCGCGCCCAGCAACTCGCGTGCGCCACGGTGGTCGCGTTCATGGCGAAAGCCGCGCAAGACCTCGAACAGCACCAGGTCGGGCACAACGATGCGCACCTCACCCTCGGCCAGCAGCCGTTCGAGCTCATCGGACGCGGGATTCACCACGCCGTTGAAGAAGTCAATCCAAACGCCCGAATCAACGACGACCACGGCGTGCCTTGGCTGCATAGGGCGCTGGCGCCCGCTCCTGCGCGGCCAAGGCGGACGCGGCGGGCACGGCGGGCACGGCGGATTTGGCGCCGGCGGGCAGCGCAGCGGGCTCATCGTCACCATCCCAATGCAGTTTGCCGCGCCACTTCAAAATTTCACGGTAAGCCGTCTGGCGGGCGAGCAACTTCAAGCCCGCCTCCACGGCGTCTTTTTTGGTCTTGTACGGCCCGGCCTTCAAGGCTTGGGCCATGAGATCGTCGTCAATGTCGATGTTGGTGCGCATGATGTGTGCAAAAAACAAACTTAAGGCACATCATACATCACATCCTGAAAACCCCGAATTTCGGCGCCAGCGGAATCGGCGCATTCAAGGCCGCGCTGATGCTCAGGGCCAGCACCCGGCGCGTATCCGCCGGGTCGATCACGCCGTCGTCCCACAGCCGCGCGCTGGCGTAGTACGGGTGGGCCTGGTGGGCGAATTGGTCGAGGATGGGTTGCTTGAACGCGGCTTCCTCTTCGGCGCTCCACTGCCCGCCCTTGGCTTCAATGCCGTCGCGCTTGACCGTGGCGAGCACGCTGGCGGCCTGCTCGCCGCCCATCACGCCGATGCGCGCGTTCGGCCACATCCACAAGAAGCGCGGCGAATAGGCGCGCCCGCACATGCCGTAATTGCCGGCGCCAAAACTGCCGCCGATGATGACGGTGAACTTGGGCACGGTGGCCGTGGCCACCGCGGTGACGAGCTTGGCGCCATGCTTGGCAATGCCTTCGGCTTCGTACTTGCGCCCGACCATGAAGCCGGTGATGTTCTGCAAGAACACCAGCGGCACGCGGCGCTGGCAGCACAGCTCGATGAAGTGCGCGCCCTTCATGGCGCTTTCGCTGAACAGGATGCCGTTGTTGGCCACGATGCCCACCGGCATGCCTTCGATGTGCGCAAAGCCGGTGATCAGCGTGGCGCCATAGCGCGCCTTGAACTCGTCGAACTCCGAGCCGTCGACGATGCGGGCAATGATCTCCCGCACGTCATACGGCTTACGTGGATCGTTAGGGATCACGCCGTGCAGCTCAGCGGCGTCGAACAGCGGCACGCGCGGCGGCACATGCAGCAACTGCGGGTCTTTGCGCCGGTTCAGGTTGGCCACCGCCGCGCGCGCAATGGCCAGCGCATGCATGTCGTTCTCAGCCAGGTGGTCGGCCACGCCGCTTAGCCGCGTGTGCACGTCGCCGCCGCCCAGGTCTTCGGCGCTCACGATCTCGCCGATCGCCGCCTTCACCAGCGGCGGCCCGCCAAGGAAGATGGTGCCCTGGTTCTTGACGATGATGGTCTCGTCGCTCATGGCCGGCACATAGGCACCGCCGGCCGTGCACGAGCCCATCACCACGGCGATCTGGGCAATGCCCTGCGCGCTCAGGTTGGCCTGGTTGTAGAAGATGCGGCCGAAGTGTTCGCGGTCAGGAAACACCTCGTCTTGATTGGGCAGGTTGGCGCCGCCCGAATCGACCAGGTAGACGCAAGGCAGCCAGTTCTCACGCGCGATTTCCTGTGCACGCAGATGTTTTTTCACCGTCATCGGGTAATAGGTGCCGCCCTTGACCGTGGCGTCGTTGCAGACCACCACGCATTCCACGCCATTGATGCGGCCGATGCCGGTGATCACGCCCGCACCCGGTGCGGCGTCTTTGCCATCGCGTTCGGGGTACATGCGCAACGCCGCCAAGGCGCCGATCTCCAGGAACGGCGTGTCGGGGTCGAGCAGCATTTCCACCCGGTCGCGCGGCAGCAGCTTGCCGCGGGCGAGGTGGCGGGCGCGCGCCACTTCGCCGCCGCCTTGGGCGATCTTTGCGAGCTGGGCGTTCAGGTCATCCACCAGCGCGCGCATGGCGGCGGCACTGGCCTTGAATTCTTCGCTGCGCGGGTTGAGCTTGGAAGTCAGCGTCGGCATTCGGGGGCTCCTTGGCGGGTGCGGGCGAGGTCACGCGCCGCGCTGGCGACACGAATATACGGTGCCAGGTCGGGTACATTGCCGCGCAGACCAAATTGACCCCCTATGCCACTGAGCTGGAACGAGATCAAGACGCGGGCCGCCCAGTTCAGCAACCGCCACCGCGGCGCACGCAACGAACGCAGCGAAGCGCAGACCTTCTGGAACGAATTCTTCGCCGACGTTTTTGGCATCGAACGCCGCCGCGTTGCGGTGTTTGAAAGCAAGGTCGCCCGGCTGACGAAGAAGCATCCGGGCTTCATGGATCTGTTCTGGCCCGGCGTGGTGCTCATCGAACACAAAAGTGCGGGCGAGGATCTTGAAGTGGCGCAAGCCCAGGCGGAGGATTACTTCCTTGGCCTGAAAGACGGCGAGCACCCGCGCTTCTTGCTGGCGTGTGACTTCCAGCGCTTTTGGCTGCGTGACCTGGAGACGGGCGACGAGCAGCGCTTCACGCTGGCCGAGTTGCCTCAGCGGGTGTCTGTCTTCGCCTTCCTGCTCGGCCAGCAAACCAGCCGCGTGGCCGCGCAAGACCCGGTCAACGAAAAGGCCGTCAAGAAACTGTCACGCCTGCACGATGCGCTGCGCCGTGACGGCTACACCGGCCACCCACTGCAACTGCTGCTCGTGCGCATGCTGTTTTGCCTGTTTGCCGACGACACCGGCATCTTCGAGCCCAAGGATCGTTTCCACGATCTCATCGAACGCGGCACGCGCGCAGACGGCACCGATCTGGGTGCCGTGCTGTTGCAGCTCTTTGATGTGCTCAACATGCCGCATGAAAAGCGCCAGAAATCCATCTCCGGCTGGTTCAAGGACTTTCCTCACGTGAACGGTGCGCTGTTCCAGGAGGCCCTGCGCATTCCCAGCTTTTCGCCGGCCATGCGTGAGCTGCTGCTTGACTGTTGCCAGACCGACTGGGGCCGCATTTCACCGGCCATCTTTGGCTCCATGTTCCAGCGCATCGTTGACATGGAAGGCGTTGATGACGATGTTGACCTGCGCCGCCAGCTTGGCGCGCACTACACCAGCGAAGACAACATCCTGCGCCTGATTCGCCCGCTCTTTCTTGACGAGCTTGAAGCCGAGTTCGAGCAGGCGCGCCGCAGTCAAAAGCGACTCTTCGAGTTTCAGAAAAAGCTTCGCAACTTGCACTTCCTTGACCCAGCCTGCGGCTGCGGCAATTTTCTCGTCGTCACCTATCGCGAGCTACGCCGGCTTGAGCTGAAAGTTTTGGCAGCGGCGCAGGGCTTCGGTATGCGCATTGCCAGACCGTTCGAAGCCATCACGGTGGATGTCGATCAGTTCTCAGGCATCGAGATCGAGGAGTTCCCGGCCCAGGTGGCACAGGTCGCGATGTGGCTGATGGACCACCAGATGAACATCGAGGCCGGCCGCGCGCTCGACGCCTGGTTGCCGCGCATTCCTTTGCGCACCTCGGCCAACCTGCGCATCGGCAATGCGCTCGATCTGGACTGGGCCGAGTTTTGCCCGCCGGGGCGGCTTGACTACATCCTGGGCAACCCGCCGTTCATTGGCAAGCAGCAAAAGACCGCCGTGCAAAGGGCCGATCTTGAGCGCGTGATGCAGTCCGCCGGCATCAACGGCGGTGGCGTGCTGGACTATGTGGCGGCCTGGTATGTGCGCGCTGCGCAGTACCTGGTGGGCAGCGGCGCGGCGGCGGCCGACGCCCGCAAGCGCGAATTCATCGACGCGCACTTTCGCGGCCATGCGCAGCAGGCCGACCTGCTGGCCGACCCCGCCGAAAGCGGCCCGGCGCGAACCGCGGCCGACATCTTCGAGCTGGCCGAAAACCAGGATCACGACAACCGCAACCGCGTGCGCGTGGCCTTCGTCTCCACCAACAGCGTGTGCCAGGGCGAGCAGGTGGCGCCGCTGTGGGGTTGGATGCTCAAAGAGGGCGTGCACATCAACTTTGCGCACCGCACCTTTCGCTGGAGCAACGACGCACCGGGCCAGGCCGCCGTGCATTGCGTGATCATCGGCTTTGGGCGCAAGCCCAGCCCAGTGCGGGCATTGTTCGACTATGCCGACCCGGCCGGTGAACCCGCTTTCACCGAGGCCGGCAACATCAACCCCTACCTGGTGGACGCGCCCAACGTGCTGGTGGCTTCGCGCCGGCAGCCCTTGTGCAACGTGCCGGCCATCGCCTTCGGCTCCATGGCCAACGACGGTGGCCACCTGCTTCTGAACGACGACGAGCGCGCCGAACTCCTGGCGCTTGAACCCGAGGCCGCGCCCTGGCTGCGCCGTTTTGTGGGCGCGGAAGAGTTCCTGCACGACACGCCGCGCTGGTGCCTGTGGCTGGCCGATTGCCCGCCGCAAACCCAGGCCCGGCTGCCGTGGGTGAAGAAGCGCGTGGCACTGGTCAAGGCGCACCGAATGGCCTCTTCGCGGCCGGCCACCCAACGCCTGGCGGCAACGCCGCAGTTGTTTGGTGAGGTTCGGCAGCCGCTCGGCCGCTACCTGCTGGTGCCCGCGCACACCTCGGAGCGCCGGGAGATCATTCCGATTGGCTTCATGCCGCCCGAGGTGATCGCCGGCAATGCGAACCTGTGCGTCCCGGATGCCGATGCCTATCACTTCGGTGTGCTCAGTTCGCGCATGCACATGGCGTGGGTCAAGCATGTCTGCGGCCGCCTTGAAAGCCGCTACCGCTACACCAGCCAGATCGTCTACAACAACTTCCCCTGGCCCGAGGAAACCGATGACCCCAAGGGCCGGCACCGGGCCGCCATTGAACTGGCGGCGCAGGCCGTGCTCGATGCCCGCAGCACCCACCCCGGCGCCAACCTGGCCGAGCTGTACGACGCCGACACCATGCCCGCCGATTTGCTGCGCGCCCACCGCGCACTCGACACCGCGGTCGATGCGGCCTACCGCTGGCGCGGCAGCAAGGCCGATGCGGCGCGCGCGGCCATGCTCTTTGCGCGCTACGACGTTCTGGCGCGCAAGATGGCCGCGCAAAGTGATGCGGCCCCTGCCGATGCCGGCGCGGCGGAACCTGAAGACTGACTTTGTGCGGGACGCCGCGGGTCAGCGCCGCGCGCCATACACCGCGGCTTCTTCCCAACCCAACGCGGCCATGTCGGCGCTGCGCAAATGCGCCTCGCTCGGCATCATGAATTCATCGAACTGCGGCGGCGCCACGGCGGTGCCAGCCAGCATGGCATGGGCCTGGCCGCGGTGGTGGGTCTGGTGGTTGAACAGGTGGGCCAGCAGGTGGCCGGCGCGGTCGCGTTGAATGTGGTCGCGGCGCT
>JANMYI010000520.1:0-15438 GCA_031381955.1 Burkholderiales bacterium | reverse complement strand
GGCGCTTCGGCGGCACGGGCCTGGGCTTGTCGATCTGCCGCGAGCTGGCCACCATGATGGGCGGCGAAGTCGGCGTCATCAGCCAACCCGGCGCGGGCAGTTGCTTCTGGTGCGAACTGCCCCTGCCGCTGGCGCAGGTGGCCGCAGTCGATGCACTGGCCGCCGCCGCAGTGCAGGCTGACCTGACGGGCAAGCGCGTGCTGCTGGTGGAAGACAACACCGTCAACATGCTGATCGGCGTGGCCTTGCTCGAACAATGGGGCGTGCGGGTCACGCAGGCCACCGACGGCCAGGCCGCCCTGGCCGCGGTGGCCCTGGCGCAGCAGCACGGCACGCCGTTCGACGCGGTGCTGATGGACGTGCAAATGCCCGGCATGAGCGGCCACGAAGCCACGCGCAACCTGCGCCGCCATTACCCCGCAGCCAGCCTGCCGGTGATCGCCCTGACCGCCGCCGCCCTGGTGAGCGAGCGCGAGCACGCCCTGGCCGCGGGCATGAATGACTTCCTGACCAAGCCGGTCGATGCGCAACGCCTGCGCGCCACGCTGGGGCGCTGGATCGGGCAGCAGGTGCCGGCTGGCTGATGCCTCTTCGCGTTCAAGCGGTGCGCTTGCCTTGAAGTCCTGAGCGGGCCGAGGGCGTCGGGTGGCCGGCTTCGCTCATGTCCTCCGGAGTCGGCCTGGCGGCCTCCTCCTCCCCCTTTACTTCGCTACGCCGGCCACGCAACACCCTCGGCCGGCACCCATGTTGGCAGGGGTAACGTTTGAGAAGAGCCGCTGCCGGATCAGGACGGTGGAGCAGCAGGCCCCGCCGGCCTGATCCCGCTCCAATGCAGCCGGCCTGATCCCGCTTCGCTGAAGCCGTGCAGGGTGTGACCAGTAGCCCGCGTCGGTCGAGCCCGCATTGAGAGCTTGCAACCCAAGCGCGCAAGAAGCCCCTAAGCCGCCACCACCTGCCGCACCGCGCGCTCCCAACCGGCCATCAATTCGGCGGCGCGCTCGCGTGTGATGCCGGGCTCGAAGCGGCGCTCGCAGCGCCAGCGCTGGGCCAACTCATCCAGCCCCGTGTACACGCCCACGGCCAGGCCGGCCAACATTGCCGCGCCCAGGGCGGTGGTTTCCGTCACCGCCGGGCGCAGCACGGGTATGCCCAGCAAGTCGGCCTGGAAGTGCATCAGGTCGTCGTTCACGCTGGCCCCGCCGTCCACGCGCAGTTCATGCACCGCCGCGCCGCCGGCCGCGCGCGCGTCGCGGTCCATCGCCTGCAACAACGCCGCGCTTTGGAAGGCGATGCTGTCCAGCGCCGCGCGTGCCACGTGCGCCCGCGTGCTGCCGCGCGTCAGCCCCAGGATGGCGCCGCGCGCATCGGCGTTCCAGTACGGCGCGCCCAGGCCGGTGAAGGCCGGCACGACGACCACGCCGCCAGCATCTGGCACGCTGGCGGCCAGGGCTTGCACCTGGGCGCTGCTGTCGATCAGGCCCAGGCCGTCGCGCAGCCACTGCACCACGGCGCCGCCGATGAACACGCTGCCCTCCAGCGCGTACTGCGGCACGGCGCTGGTCTGCGCCGCTGCGGTGCTGAGCAGGCCGTTGTGCGAAGGTTCGAAACGCGTGCCGGTGGGCATCAGCATGAAGCAGCCCGTGCCATAGGTGTTCTTGGCCATGCCGGGGTGCCAGCAGCCCTGGCCGAACAGCGCGCTTTGCTGGTCACCGGCGATGCCGGCGATGGGGATCTCGCCGCCCAGCCATTGCGCATCGGCCATACCAAACACATGGCTTGAGGGGAAAACTTGCGGCAGCACGCTGTCGGGCACGTGCAGGGCCTTGAGCAGGCCGTGGTCCCAAACGTTGTGGCGCACATCGAACAGCATGGTGCGCGAAGCGTTGCTCACGTCGGTGGCG
The DNA here is from genome assembly GCA_031381955.1 of Burkholderiales bacterium. Lineage (GTDB taxonomy): Bacteria > Pseudomonadota > Gammaproteobacteria > Burkholderiales > Burkholderiaceae_C > Rubrivivax. The sequence goes on along the minus strand of JANMYI010000520.1, from coordinate 13,537 downwards.
TGCACGTGGCCGCCCGTGAGTTTCCACAGCAGCCAGGTGTCGATGGTGCCGAAGGCCAGTTCGCCGCGCGCTGCGGCGAGGTGCGCGCCGTTCACGTGGTCGAGCAGCCAGCGGATCTTGGTGCCCGAAAAATACGGGTCGATGACCAGGCCGGTGCTGGCCCGCACCGCATCCGCAAGGCCTTGTTCGCGCAACTGCGCGCACAGCGGCTCGGTGCGCCGGTCTTGCCAGACGATGGCGTTGTGGACGGCCAAGCCGGTGCGCCGGTTCCACAGCACCGTGGTTTCACGTTGGTTGGTGATGCCCAGGGCGGCGATGTCGGCCGCGCCCAGACCGGCCTCGGCCAGCGCCTGGCGCGCCACGTCAAGCTGCGTGCGCCAGATCTCCTCGGGGTCGTGCTCGACCCAGCCGGGCTGCGGAAAAATCTGCGTGAATTCGCGCTGCGCCTGAGCCACGATGTGGCCGCTGCGGTGGAAGACGATGGCGCGCGAACTGGAGGTGCCCTGGTCCAGGGCGAGCAGGTGATCCTTGGGCATGGCGGGCTTTCTGGGGTGGTCAAGCTTGTACCACTGGTAGCCTGCGGTTCATGTTGACAGGCGTGTTCTTTGCCCTGGCCGCCGGGCTGATGTGGGGCCTGGTGTTCGTGGCGCCGGTGTTGCTGCCGCAGTACCCCGCGGCGCTGCAATCGTTCGGCCGCTACCTGGCCTTTGGCCTGATCGCCCTGCCGCTGGCCTGGTGGGACCGCCGCCGCCTGGCGCAGTTGCAGCGCGCCGATTGGCTCGAAGCGCTGAAGCTGGCGCTGGTGGGCAACATCGTCTACTACCTGTTCCTGGCCAGCGCCATTCAACACGCCGGCGCGCCACTGCCCACGTTGATCATCGGCACCTTGCCGGTGGTGATTGCGCTGGCCAGCCGCGCCCTGGCCGGCACGGGCGACGTGCATTTGCCGTGGCAGCGCCTGCTGCCTTCGCTGTTGCTCATCGGCGCCGGCCTGGCGCTGGTGAACCAGGCCGAAGCGCAGGCGCTGCGCGCCGGCGGCGCCTTCGAGCCGCAGCGCCATGCGCTGGGTGCGCTGCTGGCGCTGGGCGCGCTGGCCTGCTGGACCTGGTACCCGATCCGCAATGCGCGCTGGCTGCGTGCCCACCCCGGGCGCAGCGCGCGCGTCTGGGCCACCGCACAGGGCCTGGCCACCTTGCCCGTTGCAGCCGCCGGTTATGCCCTGTACTGGGCCTGGCCAGCCGGCGCCGCAGCGGGCTTTGTCATGCCCCTGGGGCCCACGCCGGGCCTGTATCTGGGGTTGATGTTGAGCATCGGGTTGTTCGCCTCGTGGCTGGGCACGCTGTGCTGGAACGAGGCCAGCCAGCGCCTGCCGCCGGCCCTGAGCAGCCAGCTCATCGTGTTCGAGACGCTGTCAGCCCTGGCCTATGCGTTCTTGTTGCGCCAGCAGTGGCCAGCCTGGCCGGTGGCGCTGGGCATTGCGCTGTTGGTGGCCGGTGTGTGCTGGGCCGTGCGCGCCGCGTCGGGCCCGGCGCTGCCCGGTTTGCAGGACGGCGCGGCGCACTGAGTGTGCACACCGAGCCTGCACACCGAGCCGGGCCGCGGCCCGAGCGCATCAAAAGTGCAGGCCCAGGCGCAGGTAGGCCAACAGCGCGGCCACGCCCATGGCCAGCACGGTCCAGCCCAGCCAATGCTTGGGGTTGCGGTACAGCGGCTCGCACAGCCGCGCCAGCCGCGGGTACTTGGCCAGGTGGCGGTCTACTGCTTCCTTGGCGGCCTTGAAGTCGATGTCGCGCAGCTCGCGCAGCAGCAACACGGCTTCGAGCTTGCGCCCGCGCGACAGGGTGCGGCGCACCGTGCCGGGCATGCTTTCAGTGGGGTCGTGGAATGAAATGGTTAGTCCAATGAAACAGCGGCTCCGCGCTCAGCGGGTGAAGACCGGCGGCGGCGCCACGGTGGCGGGCAAGGGGCCCTGGAACAGCAGGCCGCCGCCGGCAGAGCGCAACTCTAACGTGCCGCCGCGTGCGACATTGCCAAAGCGCAACACGGCGCGGCGCCCATCGGCCAGGGTGATCTCGGCGCCGGTCTGGTCGGCTTGGTCGCTGCGGGCAGCGGCACTCACCGCGCCGTTGGTGCCCAGCACATGCAGGAACTGCGTCTGCGTGCCCGCACTTTGTGCCACTTCCACGCGCGACCCACCTACCGAACTGGACACCCATTGCGCACTGAGCCCGCTGGGCGCCAGGCGATGAGCATCCAGGCGCGAACTGCCCTGTTGCAGGCTGAAGCCGTCGCCCGTGAATTGCGGCGCCGCCGGCAGGTTGAGGGTCCAGATGCGCCGTGTGCCGCTGGCCGATTGCACGCGGTCAAAGACGACGAAGGTGGCCGGGCGGATGAAGACGAATTCGCGCTCCACCTTGGCCACCGCAGGCTGCCCACCGTACACCGGCGTGACATCGGCCAACGCGTAAGTGAACAGGCCCTGGTCGGCCAGGGCCAGCATGTTGCAGCCCGGCGTGTCGTCTTGCTGGCGCATCGTGGCGCCGCCCGATTCAATGCGCACCAGGTTGTGCATCTCTTCGTCTTGCTCGATGCCCGAGTGCGAATCGACGTTGCCATCCCAGGCCAGCCAGGCGCCGCGATACAGCACGAAGCTGCCCTGGTCGCGGTGGGCGTGGCTTTCGGTGTAGGGGCCGCAGATGAAGTTGGCCCAGGCGGCGTCGCGCGACCAGTCGCTGCGCATCAGCAACTGGCCCGTGCCCGCGCCCCAATACGTGGTGGCCAGTTCATCGAGCCGCGTGGCCGGCAAGCGCGGCACGGCGTTGATGAAGTCGTGCACGAGTTCGAAGCCATACGTCATGCGCGGCTGGGTCGATTGGGAAAGCAGGTCGGCCGCAGCGCCGGCAGCACGCTCCTGCGGGAACAGGCTGATCAGGCCGAGCAGGTATTCGCGGTGGTAGTCGAACAGCGCGGCGGTGCTGTCGCGCGCATGGTCGCCGGTGGGCGCGAGGCGGTCCAGCGTGGGCACCACGTTGTGCAGGAAGTGCGGCAGCGAAGCCAGGCTGTGGCCGCTGAGCGTGGCGATGCGCTCGCCGGTGGAGCGTTCCCACCAGTCGTAGAGCTGCCACAGGCCGCGCATCGCCGTGCCATAACCGGTGCCTTCACGCGACCCGCCGCCGACCAGCCCGGCATTGAAGGTGGGCACCAGTTGGGCGCCGATCTTGTCGTTGCGAAAACGGTTCAGCCAACCCGCGGCCTGCGCGTTTTCACCGCTGCTGGCCAGGCCCAGCAGCATGGTGGCGCGCAGGAACGAGTAGTAGTAATTGTTCGATGGGTTGTCGACCGACCAGCCGCTCCAGGGCATGCTGCGTCCGCCCCAGGTAGCGCCGTCGGGGTTCCAGACATTGCTCACCGCCTGGTTGGCGTAGGCCAGCCAGCGCTGGCGCTGGCTCGCGTTCAGGCTGTCGAAACACCAGTCGTACACCAGCGCCAGGCCGCCCACCAGGCCGCCCACCTCCAGGTAGCTGTCGTAGGCGGCGTCAGGGGCCACGCCGCGGGCGGTCAGCGTTTCTTCGGCGGCCACCAGGGCGTCGGTGCGCTGCACCGCGGCGGCGGCGTAATGCGCCTGGCCGGTGGTCTGGTACAGCAGCGCGGCATGCCAGGGCTCGAAGCCGTAGGCATCGCCGCCGTTCAAGGCGTTGTCGACCCATGCCTTGAAGCGCTGCGCGGCGACATGGTTGCTGGCCAGCATGCCCACCAGGCAGGCGCGGGTGGAGGCATGGTTGAGCAGGATGCGCGGGTGGCCGGTGGCCACCACCGGCGGCGCGTTGCCACCGCGTTCAATCACGCAGGCCGCGCCGCTGGCCAGGGCCACGAAGCGCGCGCTCACGGTGCGTGGCTGCGACATGATGAGCACACACGCACCCGTGCCGGAACAGTCGCCGCTCCAACCCACGAACACCTGGTTGGCCGCTGGTTGTGCCGTCAGCGCCAACTCGCTGCCGGCGCTGAAGCTCTGCGTGCAATCGCTGGCGCAATCTAACGCGCCCGAGGCGGTGCCGATGCGCCCGCTGCCTTCGGCCTGCACGCGCAGGGCTTGCGGGCCGCTGGGAGCGGGGCTCGGGGATGGGCTGGGGGATGGGCTGGGGGATGGACTGGGTGAAGGGCTCGGCGATGGGCTCGGTGAAGGGCTGGGTGATGGACCCGGAGACGGGCTCGGGGCGATGCTGGCTGCCGGTGCCGGCGCTGGCAGTGACTCACCGCCGCCGCCGCAGGCCACCAGGGCCACCGCCAGGCACGTGGCCAACGCGGTGCGCCGGCCCGGGGTCAGGGCGGCGCGGCGGTTGGTGGCAATTGTTCGCATCGGTAACAGCGGGTCGAACAGGATTGTGCCCAGCCTGGCGCAGCGGCATGCCAGCGAAGGCCCGCAGTGGTGGGTGAAGTACGAAGACAAGGTGCGCCACCTGCCCAAGGCCGGCATCCTTGATCGTTGCAAGGCCACGGACACATGCCCCAAGGTGGTCGAGCATTTCGGCTCGGCCGAAGTCTGGGCACTCAAGCTCACACCTGAATGGGTGGGCACCGATGCAAAGAAAGACATTCGCTTGCCGCGCAATGTGCGGCGTTACTACATCGCCAGCTCAACGCACGGCGGCGGCGCCGGTGGCTTTGACACCAGCTTGCCTGGCGTGAGCCTGCCCACGGCCGGGCCCAACTGCCCGGGCAACAACTTTGGCACGGGCGTGCTGCCGGCCAACCCGGTGCCGCACACGCAAACCGTCAATGCGCTGCGCGTGCACTTCCGCAACTGGGTCATGCTCGGCATGGCACACGCCGGCCAGCGTGTACCCCAAGTTGAAACCGAACGCGGGGCGTGACGACGATCATGACGATGACGACGGCGATGAAGGCGCCCACGATGGCCACGGCCACGGCCACGACCACGAGTCGCATCACCACGGCAAACCCGTGGCCGACCTGGTGCTGCCGCTCAAGAAGGCCATGGGGTTTCCCACGCTGCCGGGGCTGCGCACCACCCTCCCGGAGGCCGGCTTCATCATGCCCGTGCTCGACAACGACTGGGGCCCTTTGTTCAACTACACCGATGCCTCGGGCATTCCGACCAACGCACCGCCGTCGGTCAAGCAAGTCATCAAGATGCTGGTGCCGCGTACCGACGCCGATGGCAATGAAGTGGGCGGCGTGCCCGTGGTGTTGACCTCGGCGCCGCTGGGTACTCATCTGGGTTGGAACGTGACGTCTGACAAGGCGCCGGTCGGGGGTGTCTTGCGCCCATTCCACAAAGACCAGATCTGCAACCATGTGGGCGGCATGGTGCCGTTTGCGAAGACCAAATCACAGCGGCTGGCCAGTGGCGATACGCGGCTGTCGCTGGAAGAGCGCTACGGCAGCCATGCCGGCTATGTGGCGGCGTTGACCAAGGCCGCCGCCCATGCCGTGCAGCACGGCTTCTTGCTCCAGGAAGACGCTGATGCCTTGATCAGCGCGGCAGACGCCAGCCAGGTCTTGAAGTAGCCGCCGTTCTCAGGCCAGCAGCGCCTCGTCCAGCACCTCCACCCAATGCTTCACCGGGGTGGAGGTGCCGCTTTGCAGGTGCTGGATGCAGCCAATGTTGGCGGAGATGATGGCCTGCGGCTGGCTGGCCTGCAGGTGGCCCAGCTTGCGCTGGCGCAACTGTTTGGCCAGCACCGGCTGCAACACCGAATAGGTGCCGGCCGAGCCGCAACACAGGTGGCTTTCTTCGGCGGCCAGGCTGACCTCGAAGCCCAATTCACGCAAATGCGTTTCCACGCCACCGTGCAGTTGCTGGCCATGCTGCAAGGTGCACGGCGGGTGAAACACCAGCCGCTGCGCGGCGCCGGCCTGGCTCAGCCGCTGCGCCACCGGGGCCTTGGCCAGCCGCGGCTTCAGCGCGGCGGTGATGGCCGGCAGCAATTCGCTCACATCAACCGTTAGCTCGGCAATGCGCTGCGCCTTGACGGCATAGTCGGCGTCGTGCGCCAGCGCGCTGGCGTATTCCTTCACCGTCAGGCCGCAGCCCGAGGCGTTCATCACGATGGCCTCGACCTTGCGCGCACCGGCCTGGCCCTGCACCAGCGGCCACCAGGCGTCGATGTTGCGGCGCATGTCGTCCAGGCCGCCTTCATGGTCACCCAGGTGCGCGCGGATGGCGCCGCAGCAGCCAGCGTCATCGGCCACAAGAGTTTGGATGCCGGCAGCGTCGAGCACGCGCGCCGTGGCGCTGTTGATGTTGGGCAGCATGGCCGGCTGCACGCAGCCCAGCAGCAACAGCACCTTGCGCGGGTGTTCGCGCTGCGGCCACAGGTTGGCGCGCGCCGGGCGGGCCGCGGGCACCTTGTCTTTCAGCGCACCGGGCAACAGCGGGCGCAGCGTGCGGCCCACGGCCATGGCCGGGCCAAACAGCGGCGAAGTCAGGCCTTCCTTGAGCAGCCAGTGCAGCGCACGCTCGGGCGCCGGCCGCGGCACCTGCGCGTCCACCACGCGCCGGCCAATTTCCACCAGGCGCCCGTATTGCACGCCGGAAGGGCAGGTGGTTTCGCAGTTGCGGCAGGTCAGGCAACGGTCGAGGTGAGTCTGTGTGGCCTGCGTCGGCGTGTGGCCTTCGAGCACCTGCTTGATCAGGTAGATGCGCCCCCTTGGGCCGTCGAGCTCATCACCCAGCAGTTGGTACGTGGGGCAGGTGGCGGTGCAAAAGCCGCAATGCACGCACTTGCGCAGGATGGCTTGCGCGGCCTCGCCATCGGGCGTGCCTTGGAACTGTGGGCTGAGCGTGGTTTGCATGGGGGCGGGCCGGCTTGATGCCAGGTTTGGCTTAACTCAAGGTGTAGGAAAGCATCCAATAGTGTTCGCGTGCCAGCCACTGCGGCGATTGCGCCCTGGGGCCCAGCGCGGCGAAGGCCTGCGCAGGCGTGGGAAAGTTCTTCAGCACTTCATGCACGCTGCCGTCGTCGAGCAGCCGGTGTTGGTAGGTGTTGCCATCGGCGTCGCGGCGCGACAGCGGCGTGCTGCTGGCCGGCACAAAGTTGTTGTCCAGCATCACCACGCGCGCGCCGGGTTCAAGCTGGTCATGCAGCAAGGCCAGCCAGCTCGGTAGGCGTGCCAGGGGCACATGGCTCCACCAAAAGCCCGCAAAGGCGGCGTCGAAGGTTTCACCGTTCAGTTGCGCCAAGCTGTAGGCGTCGACCTCACGGAACTCCACGCACGCCGGCACGACCTTGGCGCGTGCCACGGTCAGGGTTTCAGGGTTCAGATCAGTGGCCAGCCAACGCGTGGCGTTGGCCGCGCCGTGCGGCGTCCACCAGCCGGTGCCGCAGGCCACTTCCAAGACCCGACGTTGGCTGAATTGAAGCGTTAACCAGGCTTCCATGGCACGCAGATCGGCCTGGCGCTCAGGCTTGTGATAGACGCGCTCGTAGCTGGCGGCGCGCTGTGCGTAGTACGCCGCCATGCGGCCTTCGATGCCGGTGTTCATGGCCTGGGTGCTTCAATCAGCCGGCCGGGGTTGAACACGTGGTCGGGGTCGAAGGCCGTCTTCAGGGCGGCATGGATGCGCGCCAGCGGCTCGGCCAGCGGTGTGAACACCGCGCCCGGCGCGCCACCGCGAAACGCCGTGGCATGGCCACCGGCGGCGGCCGCCACGCTGCGCAGCACGGCGGCGTCTTGCGTGCTGTAAACCCAGCGCTGCGCGCCGCCCCATTCGATGAGCGTGTCGTCAGGCAAAGGCAGGGCCGGCGCGGTTTGCGGCAGCGACAAGCGCCACAGCGTGGCGCCGGCCTCGGCGCTGGAGAAGAACTCATCGTGCTGGTCGCGCAGGCCTTGCCAGAAAGCCGCAGCCAAGCTCGGCTCGATGGTGTCGCCACCGAGTTGCTGGCAGGCCGAGCGCACCGCCGCGGCGGCGCCGGCCAGGCGCAGCACCAAGGTGCCGCTCCACCAGGCGCTGGCGTTCAGCGGCAGGGCCAATCCGGCCCAGGTGTTGAGGTGCTTGAGCGCCGTGGGCTGATCGACATCAAAGCGCAGCGTGGCGCTGGCCACGGGCAGCGGCAAGACCTTGAGCGAGACCTCGCAGATCACGCCCAACACGCCCAGCGAACCGGCCAGCAGGCGCGACACGTCGTACCCCGCCACGTTCTTCATCACCTGGCCGCCGAAGCTCAACACCTCGGCGCGGCCATTGAGCAAGGTGGCGCCCAGCACATGGTCGCGCACGCTGCCCGCGCTGGCGCGCGCCGGGCCGGCCAGGCCGGCGGCGACCATGCCGCCTACCGTTCCAAACGAGGTTGCGCCCGCGCCAAAACGCGGCGGCTCGAACGGCAGGTGCTGGCCTTTCTCAGCCAGCGCCGCTTCGAGTTCAGCCAGTGGCGTGCCGGCGCGCACCGTGACCACCAGTTCGCTGGGCTCGTAACTGCTGATGCCGGCCAGCGGCCTCACATCGAGCGGCGCGCCCGCCTCAGCCCCGCCATAAAACGCCTTGCTGCGCGCGCCGTGGATGTTCAGCACCTGGCGGTCGGCCCGCGCGGCGCGCACTTGGTCGACCAGGTGATCCAGCGCCGTGGCGGGTGAGGTGGAGGTGGCCGGTGCGGCAGCAGCGCTCAAAACCGCTCCAGCTCAGGAAACGGCAGCAACCCGCGCTTGACGTGCATGCGGCCATATTCGGCGCAGCGTTGCAGCGTGGGAATCACCTTGCCCGGGTTCAGCGTGGCGGCGGGGTCGAACGCGCGTTTCAGCGCCAGCATCTGTTCACGCTCGCCAGGCGAGAACTGCACGCACATGCTGCTGAGTTTTTCAACGCCCACGCCATGCTCACCGGTGACGGTGCCGCCCATGGCCACGCTGGTTTCCAGGATGTCGTTGCCGAAGAGTTCGGCGCGATGCAGTTGATCGGCGTCGCTGGCGTCGAACAGGATCAGCGGGTGCAGGTTGCCGTCGCCGGCATGGAAGACGTTGCAGCAGCGCAGGCCGTACTTTTGTTCCATGGCGGCAATGGCCACCAGGATGTCGGCCAGGCGGCGGCGCGGAATGGTCGAATCCATGCACATGTAGTCGGGGCTGATGCGCCCCGATGCCGGGAAGGCGTTCTTGCGCCCGCTCCAGAACTTCAGGCGCTGCGCTTCATCCTTGCTCACTTCGAGCCGCGAGGCGCCACTGCCCGCCAGCACATCAAGCATGCGTTCCACTTCTTCGGCCACTTCCTCGGGCGTGCCGTCGCTTTCGCACAGCAGAATGGCCGCGGCGTCAAGGTCGTAGCCGGCGTGAACAAAGTCTTCCACCGCCGCGGTCATGGGCTTGTCCATAATCTCCAGCCCGGCGGGGATGATGCCGGCGGCGATGATGGCGGCCACCGCGTCGCCGCAATGGCGAATGTCATCGAAGCTGGCCATGATGCAGCGCGCCAGTTGCGGCTTGGGCGTGAGCTTGACCGTGACTTCGGTGGTCACGGCCAGCATGCCTTCGCTGCCCACCACCACGGCCAGCAAGTCCAAGCCCGGGCAATCGAGCGCGTCGCCGCCGAATTCAATCGCCTCACCGGCCACGGTGAAGCCGCGCACCTTGAGCACGTTGTGCAGCGTGAGGCCGTACTTCAGGCAATGCACGCCGCCGGAGTTTTCAGCCACGTTGCCGCCGATGGTGCAGGCGATCTGGCTGCTCGGGTCGGGTGCGTAGTACAGGCCGTGCGCGGCCACGGCTTCGCTGATGGCCAGGTTGCGCACGCCGCACTGCACCGTGGCCGTGCGCGCTAACACATCAATGCGTGTGATGCGGTTGAAGCGCGCCAGCGACAGCGTCACCCCCAGCGCATGCGGCAAGGCGCCGCCGCTCAGGCCGGTGCCCGCGCCGCGCGCCACCACCGGCACGGCCAGCGCGTGGCAGGCCTTGAGCACGGCGGCCACCTGCTCTTCGGTTTCGGGCAGCGCCACCAGCAGCGGCGCCTGGCGGTAGGCGGTGAGGCCGTCGCACTCGTAGGGCACGGTGTCTTCGGCCTGGTGCAGCAGGGCATGCGCGGGCAGCAGGCCGTGCAAGGCGGCCAGCACTTCGGCCTGGCGCTGCCGGCGCGCCGCCGGGGCCAACGCGGCGGCGGCCTGGGGGGCGTTCATCGTGCCCTCTCAGGCTTTCTTGCGCGCGGCGCGTTTGGCCTTGGCCGGTGCGGCCGGTGCTGCTTTTGCTCGCGCCTGGCTCGCAGCGGCAGCGCCGGCATCCTTCATGGCGTTGCTTGCGAGCTCGCTGAACTGCTGCGTCAGGGCGCCCCACCATTTCATCGGGTCGACCAGGCCTGCCGGCTCAGCGCTCGCTGTGTTGGCCGCGGCCGGCTTGTCTTTGGGTTGGGGCGCGGCTTCGGCCGGTGCCGCGGGCGGCTCGGCCGGTGGCGGGGCGGGGGCCACCGCCGCGGGCTGGACCACCATGGCCTGGCGCAAGTCAGCCAGCGGCATGTTCATGCCCTTGAGCGTGGCCAGGGTCATGCGCTGCACCTCCAGCGCCTGGATGGTGGCGTCGAGCATGCGGCTGTTCTGTTCGAGCCAGAACTTCACGGTCTTCAACTCGCTGATGCGCTTTTCAAGCTCGGCGGGGTCGAGCGTGGGCGCGATCCACTGGCCCATGGCCGGCACCACGCCGGTGGCGTTTTTCATCAGGCCTTGCAGGAAATCAAAACCGGGAACGAGCTTGGTGAAGGCGTTGCTGTCGGTCATGGCGGTCTCCTTGCGGACATTGTGCAGGTTTGCGCCGTCATGGCGCGAGGCGTTCCACCTGAAAACCGCGCTGCGCCAGCAGCCGCGGCAGGCCTTGCGGGCCGGTCATGTGCAGCGCGCCCACGGCCACCAGCACCTGCTTGCCCTGCGCATGCAGGGCCTCGAAACGCGCCGCCATGGCGGGGTTGCGATCGTCGTTCAGGCGCTTCAGCGCGGCGCGCTCGGCCGGCGTGCGCGCGCACTGGCACCAGTTTTCAAAAGCCTGCAAGTCGGCCAGGTCGCCTTCGCTCCAGCCGCGCGCCATGCGCCGCAACATGGGCCGCACGATGTTGCCTTCCAGTTGCTCCAGCGAGTCTTCCATCATCGCCAGGCCGCTGGCAGCGTCGCTCGGGATCAAGGCCTGCATCTGGTCGCGTGCGGTTTCCAGCGACACCACCGTCTTGCCATGCGCGCGCGCCTGCTCGGCCAGGGCCATCTCCTGCCCGAAGCGCGCGTCGAGCTGTTCCCAGCGCGCGGCCAGCAGTGTCAGCGTCACCACCTGCATCACCGGGTGCAAACTGACCAGGGCTTGCGCCGGCAAACACGCCGCGCTGACCTGCTGCTCCAGCCGCTTGCGCAGCGCCGGCTTCAGCTCCAGGGCGGGCATCGCGGCCATCGCTTCGCGCAGGCTTTGCAACACCTGGGGGTCGGTGACGTCAAGTTCCAGCGCCAACGTGTCGGTGGCTTCGAATGCCGCGCGCAAGGCCGGGCCCGGGAACAGCCATTCAGGCTTGCCCACATGCAGCGTGCCGAACAGGTACGAGGTGCGCCCGTCGCGGCTGGCACGCCACATCAGGCCGCGGTTCGACGCGCCGGCCTGCGCCGCGGCGGCTTCGGTGTCATCAAGCTGTTTGATGGCTGGCGGGCAGGCGGCCGGCGCTGCGGCCTGCGCCCGGGCGCCACCTGCCAGCAACAGCAGGCACAGCGCGGTGACGAGGATCAAGGGATGTCGATGCATGGTGTTCGCTCTTTACGGGTGTTCAGGGTGACGTTCAGGTGACGTTCAGAATGGTGCAGCGCCGGGCTCGATGCTCAGCACCGAGCCGCTTTGCCGCAGCGTGAGTTTGCCCAGCACGTCCATGCCCAGCAGCGGTGAATCGAGCCGCGGCAGCGCCACCAGGCGGGCTTGCTGCACCTTCACGCCGCCTTGCAGCGCCAGGTCCGCACGAACCAGTTCGCCCTGCGCCAGGCCGCCCGCGGTGCTGGACGACACCGAGCCCAGCACAGCCAACCCCAACTCGCGCGCCAGCGCGGCGGGCACGGCGCTGCGCGTGGCCCCGGTATCGACCAGGAACACCACCGCGCGGCCGTTCAGGCTGCCGGGCCAGTGGTAGTGGCCGTCGGCGGCGCGTTGCAGCGTGATGCGCCGGCCGTCGTAGTGGAACTGTGCGCGTTCGCGCTGCGCCTGCCAGGCATTCACGCCCAGTGCGCCGGCCAGGCCCAGCAAGAGCCAGACCGTGACCACCTTGAACGTGCCGGGCAGCTCAGACATGGGCCTGTGCAGTCAACAGTTTGGCTGACGGCAATCGTTAAACATCCAGCGCCCGCACTGTCTGGTCGATGGCGCCGAACAGGCTGGTGCCGTCGCGGCCCTTCATCTCGATGCGGATGGTGTCGCCGAAGGCCATGAAGGCCGTCTTGGGCGCGCCGTCTTGAATGGTTTCGATGGCGCGTTTTTCCGCGATGCAGCTGTAGCCGTGGGCCCAGTCTTTGTTGCTCACGGTGCCCGAGCCCACGATGCTGCCGGCGCGCAGCCGCCGAGTCTTGGCCACGTGGTGGATGAGTTGGCCGAAGTGAAAGCTCATCTCCGCCCCGGCATCGCACAAGCCCACGCGCTTGCCGTTCCAGCTGCTTTGCAGGCTCAGGTGCACGCGCCCGCCGCGCCAGGCGTCGCCCAGCTCATCGGGCGTCACCGCCACCGGGCTGAAGGCGGTGGCGGGTTTGCTTTGCAGGAAGCCAAAGCCCTTGGCCAATTCGCCAGGAATCAGGTTGCGCAAGCTCCAGTCGTTGGCCAGCATGAGCAGCCGGATGCTGTCGATGCCGGCCTCGGGCGTGGCGCCGAGCGGCACGTCGCCGGTGACAACGGCCACTTCGGCTTCGAAGTCGATGCCCCAGTCGGTGCTGGCGAACACCGCGTCGTCGGTGGCGCCCAGAAAGTCGTCGCTGCCGCCTTGGTACATCAACGGGTCGCTGTAATAGCTTTCCGGCACCGTGGCGCCGCGTGCCTTGCGCACCAACTCAACATGGTTGATGTAGGCCGAGCCGTCGGCCCATTGGTAGGCGCGCGGCAAGGGTGCCATGCACAGGCGTGGGTCGAAGGCAAAGGCATGGCGCGCGCGGCCCTGGTTGAGTGTGGTGTACAGGTCTTCGAGCTGCGGCGACAGGAAGTTCCAGTCGTCCAGCACCTGCTGCATGCGGCTGGCGATGGCGCTGCTGAAGTGGGCGCTGGCCAGGTCACGCGACACCACGACCAACTGGCCGTCGCGCGAGCCGTCTTTGTAGGTGGCAAGTTTCATCTGTGGGGTTCCCGTTGGTGGCAGCATTGTCCGATGCCAAGCAAACTGCCGGCGCCCTGGGCCGCCTTCGCCACCCGGGCGGCGAGCCAGCGCTGGGCGGCCCTGGCGCTGCTGGCCGCGGTGGCCTGGGTGCACGTTGCACTGTTGTGGCCGGCCACCGGCAGGCTGCCGGCACGCAAGCCTGCCGCAAGCGCAGCGCTGGCGGTGGTGCAGGTGCGACAGGTGAGGCAGATGGCGGTGACCCCGCACGCGCCGCAGGTG